>CAYPHP010000567.1:0-3561 GCA_964410045.1 uncultured Acidobacteriota bacterium
GAGAACCGTTGCATGCGACTGGGTCTGCTCTACGTGCGCGGCTTGCGTCAGGAAGCCGGGGAAGCCATCGTCCAAGAGCGGAAGCGTAACCCCTTCAGCAGCGTCGAAGATCTAGCGCGACGCGTTCCGGAGTTACGCAAGGACGAGTTGCGGATGCTGGCCGAAGTCGGCGCGCTTCAGGCGTTGGTCGATCACCGTCGCGACGCGCTGTGGCACGCTGAGCGCGCCGCACGTCCGCCGGGCGAGATGTTCGAGCCACTGCGCGACATTGAAGACGCATCACCGCTGAAACGCATGACCATTCCCGAGCGTCTGCTGGCCGACTATCGCGGTACGGGTCTAACCCTGGGCAAACATCCTCTGGCTTATCGCCGCGCGGAGTTGCAAGCGCTAGGCGTGAGCCGCGCCGCGGATCTCGAGCATTTTCCCGACGGATGCTGGGTGCGCGTGGCCGGCGGCGTAATCGTCCGCCAGCGTCCCGGCACCGCCAAGGGTTTCATGTTCCTGAGCATGGAAGACGAGAGCGGCGTCTCGAACATCATCGTGACTCCAAAGATCTTCGACGCCAACCGCGCCGCGCTCACCAATGAGTCGTTCCTGCTGATCGAAGGCGCTCTGCAGAACGTGGACAACACCGTCGCAGTCCGCGCCCGCCGCATCCGTGCGCTGACCGAGGCCAAGCGCTTGCCCTCCGCGAAGCCGAAGAGCTTCCGGTAACCGCGGATGAACGCAGATAAACGCCGATCAGAACTCGCGCAGGTCAGCCTGTTCCCCATTCCCCCATCTGTAGCGCCACCCGATGAGCGCCTGGTTTTGGAGCGGCTGTTTTTGACCTCGCGCGCTAATCGTCCTTCATGGAGTGCGGTGGCTTGCCACCGCACTCCAAGCGTACCCTACGGGGCTACGGGGACAGCATTCTGTCCCCCTTGCCTGCATCCGTATAATCCGTGGTTACTGTGTTTTCTTGATTTCCATCGCCGTGATCTCCCCGGCGAAGCGCGCGTCACTGATGGGTTTGTGGAACACCCACACGGTCATGCCTTTGAGCTGGCGGCATACGTCGAAGTCATTGGGCGGCTTCCACACCGAGGACGAGACATCCAGCTTGCGGAAGTCGAAGCTCTTGTACTTGCTTCCGTTATCCAGATAGACCTCCAGCACCGCCGGCGTACGGCAGATGGTGGCCGTGACCGTCCCTTCCACGTGCGGCTGATCGGCTTGCGGCCTAGGCCGCGGGCCGGCGGAGTCGGCGCGGACTTTGTCCCGCGCCGCCACCATCGCCGCTTCCGCGCGCTCATACTGCTCGACGTCCCGCATCATCGTCCTGGCGCGCAGTTGCTCCTCCTGGTTGCGCGCTTCCGCCGAGAGTCTTTCGGCCAAACGCCGAGCCTCCTTGGCCCGATTCAATTCCAGCAACGCCTGCACCAGGTTTAACCAGTAGTTGGTCACGCCCGGTTCAAGCTGCACGGCGCGGGTGATCAGCTTGAGCGCTTCCTCCTTGTTGCGATCGTTGCGGATCAGCGCGCCGGCCAGAGCGTCATGCGCCGGCGCGAAGTTTGGGTTCAGTTCAATGGCCCGGCGAAGCGACGCTTCCCGCGCCGGCTCGTCCGCTTCAACTCCTCCCTGGCCGGCCAGCAGCGCGGTGTAGTAGTGGACCAGAAAGTTGCGGGAATCGAGTTCAACAGCCCGGGCCAGGTCGCGCGCCGCGGCCATTCTGTCTCCAGACTGGTAATGGAAGAAGCCCATCGCTTCATGAGCCGCGGCCAGCTTCGGCTCCAGACGCACTGCTTCTTCCAGCAGAGCTTGCGCTTCCTTCCGACGCCCGCGCCGCAGCACAAACTCTCCCTGCGCCAGGGCCGTCTCCCCTGCCGAGAGGTCGCGAACCGGCAGAGTCTCTTCCTGCACGTCAGCGGGCGCCTTCATCTTCACGTAGTAGAACGCGGTCTGCCCAGCGTAGCGGTCCAAATCCTTTTCGAGAATCTTCAGATCGCCGAAGGCCTGTGCCGCGGCGTCCACCGGGTCCACGTCCTTCTGTAAGAGTTGGAAGTAGGCGTTGAGCAATCCGGGCCGATCGCGCCGGCCGAGTTCCAGGTAATGAACCAAGGCCCACGACTCGGCGTAGAAGACGTTGGCCTTTTCGGCCTCGTTGTAGAACGGCGATCCGTGGTCGACGGTCAGCAACAACGCCAGCGGCATCAACTTGGTCGAGTTCAGAGTGTGAAGCGCCGAAGCGCTGGGCCGGCCGAGACCCACTTCCTTTTCTCCCAGCACTGAATTGCCGTAGAAATCAGCCAGCCCTTCATTCAGCCATAGCGGCAGACGGCGGTAGTTCAGGTCCACCAGCATGTGGACGTACTCGTGATAGAGAACGTGGAACGGGTTCTCGCCCTGGGTGTCCGTGCGCAGGATGACGTAGTGCTTCTCCGTTCCGGCGAAAAACACGCCCGCCGGATGGACGCTGCCCTTGGTGGCCCAGTATTCCGGGATCAACTCGCGCATGCTGTTCTCGTCTTTGAGGGCGAGAACGATCACCGGTTTCCCGGGATCCACTTTCATCTTCAGGGAGTTCTTGAAGACCGCGCGGATCTGCTCGAATTGTCCGGCGATCCGCCGCGCCTGCTTCGCGCCGGTGTTGCCGACGACGATGAAATTGGCGCTGCGGACTTCGATCCAGGGCGTCTTTTCGGCGGCGAGCGCGACTACGGCCAGCAGCAACACGATGGGAGGCGCACATCGCATCCACGTATTGTAGATTAGGGGAACTCAGCCGCGATGAATTCCTTTACGCCTTCCGGACCCGTCAGATGCAACCAGCTCGCGCCGGCGTCCTGGCGCTGGACATCGATCTTGAAGAACGGACAGCAGCGCCGTTCCAGCGCCGCCCACTCGGACACGTCGGATTCATTCATCCGCTCGACGCGGAAGGAAAACCCGTTGTCCAACTCGCGACGCTCCACGACCCCTGCCATCAACTGACTCGTGAGCGCCTTGTGGCGCAGACGTTCGTCGGGTGTGAATGCGCCCAGGGTGCAGACCAGTGCCATGGAAGCTAGTGTCTCGTTTCCAGCCCTGCATTACAATGCCCGGATTCTTGGCCACCAAGGTACCGAGACGGACAACCTGCGGATTGGCTTTCCGATCCGGCTCGGTGCCCTCCGTGCCTCGGTGGCTGATCTCATCTTCGTGGTCAATGAGGCGGCACACTAGTTAATATCCTGCTTGGCCTCCAGACGCTTCAGCAGGTTGCCCAGCGCGGTCTTCTGCGGCTGATTGGGGGCGCCTTCGATGGCCTTGCGCATTTCCGCGGCGGCGGCGTCGAAGTCCTTCGCGCCCGAGTGGACCCGGGCCAGGCCTGCGTGTACGACCCAGGAGTCGGGATGCTTTTTGGCGTTCATTCGGAAAATGTCGAACGCTTCCTGGGACTGGCCGCGGATCTGGAGCTGACGGCCGTAGTTGTGAAGCTGCAGGACGTTCGCCTTGTCGAGCGCCCTGACCAGGAAGGTCTGGGCCTCGTCGTTGCGTCCCAGCAGACACTTGGCGTCCGCGCGGTTCCACAGCGCG
>CAYPHP010000568.1:0-2811 GCA_964410045.1 uncultured Acidobacteriota bacterium
CATAGATTTCAAAATGTTGTAAACTCAGTCTTCTAAGCCGAGGGTCGCAGGTTAGAATCCTGCCGCCCCTCCCAAAAGAAGCAAGAGCATTATCAACGGACAAAATAAGCGCTCATCACCGCCACGTCGATCAGGAAATGTGCGGCGACCACCCAGCCGAGGCCGCGGGTGTCCAGCACCAGTTTGCCCCAGACCACCGACCCTACGCCAATGAGCAGCGAGGTCGGCAGGGCCGCCAGGACACCCACGCTCACTCCCCAATGCAGCATTCCGAATAGCAGGCCTTGTACCCACAAGCCCGCCGTCGCTCCACCGGCGCGAATGAATGCCGGCTGGAGCACGCCGCGGAAGATCAACTCCTCGGCCAGGGCGTTGGCCAGAGCCGCCAGCAGCACTGCCGGCAGCAATTCCCAGAGCTTCCCGCTGAGGACCGGCCGAAAACCAACACCGCCCTGCAGCAAGATGAAGAACACTCCGCAGAAGGCTGCGTATCCACCGAGCAACGCGCGCCAGGCTGGCTGAGGCTGCGCCTTCGCGCTCAGGTCACGGACGAGCACCGCGAAGTTACCCCAAGCAAACGTCAGGCGGGGCCATCCTTGACCCCGGAAGAACAAAGCCCACGCAACCAGCATGGGGACGAGCAGCGAGGACGCGTAGAGCAGCCGGGCGGCGGCAAACCGCAGGGCATCGTCCAGACCGCGGAAAGGAATCCGAAAGGCGGCTGGAGTCAGCGGGTAAAGCAGAGCGTAAATCCAGTGGCCGCCCAGAAACGCGGCAACCATCGTGGCCGCGCCAGCCAGTTCCTTGCGTCGCGCCATGATGGCGCCGGCGGCCAGCGCGACTGCCACACCGAATGCGGCCCAGAACCAAACCTCAGGCGCGGCCAGGGAATAGAGACCGTTGGCCACCTGATTCCGGCGATACCGGCCAGCAAAGGCCACTGCGCCGATCCACGCGGCCAGAGCCAGGATGCCCAGTTGCAGCCACTGCGCGCGTTGGGATCCGCCCGGCTCGCCGGGCCGCGGCAGGGTAAAGATGGTCCGTAGCGATAGGTCCGGAGCGTTCATAGGCGGGCGCTCTCGATCTTGCGGAGCGTCGCGAGTGCGGCGTCTGGTCCGCCGCGGTCCGAGGCGTCGAGCAGCATTTGCGCTTCCTCTGCCCAGCGCAACCGCGCGTGGGCCGCGAGTTGGCCGGCCCGCAGAACGATTAGCCAATACGGCAAGCCCGGGGAATGCTGCTCGGCGGCGAGTTGCCGCCTGGCGGCCTCGAAAGAACGCAGCCGGACCTGCTGTTCATCACGCACGGCGGCAAGGATCCGGCGGCAGACGGCAGCGCCGGCCTGCCGGCCGAAAAAGATCTTGAGCAAATACTCGATCCGCACTGGACGGGGGCGGGCCGGCTTCACCAGCCAGTCCCGCAGCGCACGGCGGCCGTCCGCAGTGATGCGGAAGCGACGCCGATCCCGCGGCCGGGAGGGCTTGTCCTCCGCGGCGGCGATTAGCTTCTCCGCAGACAGCCGTTTGAGCTCGGGATAGAGCTGGCCGAAGCTCTCGGTCCAGAAAAAGCCGATGCTGCCGGCGACGATCTGGCGGATCTCGTATCCCGAAAGCAGGCCTTCGGCGTCCAGCAGGCCCAGAATCACAAAGCGGGTGGTAGCCTCGCGCATATCTGGAAGATATATCTGAAAGATATACGGCTGTCAAGCCCCAGCCGCCCGAAAAACGAAAACGCCACAGCCCGCAAGGGACTGTGGCGCTTCGGAACCCGGAGAGGGCTTTAGCTTAAGGAGTCGGGACGTTTACGTTGCGGATCTGGGTAATGATGCCGTTCACGGTGTTGGAGGCGGTCGTGATTTGCGCGGACAGCGTGGCTTGCTGCGAAATCAAGCTGCTCAGTGAAGCCTGCTCCGCGGGGGTCAGCGGTTGCCCGGCGAGGACCTTAGCTGCCAATGCGTTGATCTGGCGCTGAATGTTCTCGGCCTGATTCTGCAGGTTGGCCAGGTTCGCCAGCGCGGCGTTCAGGCTGTCGGAGAGGGCCTTGATCTGTTGGGCCGCGGCAGCGACGGCGTTCAGAGAAGTCCGCAGAGCGTTGATCTGGCTGGTCAACGACGCGTTCTGGGTGGCCAGTGTCGCCAGTTGGGATTTCAGGTCGCTGTTATCGTCCTGAGTCGCGATGGCGGCGATGCCTGCGCCCAGGCCAGCCGCGCCCAGGATGGCCGCGACGACCAAAGGCTTGTTGGTTCCGCCGAACGAGCCCTGAGGCGGTTCCGGGGGGCCAGGAATAGATGCCGGCAGCATCAGCGGACGGCCCACCTGGGCCACCATCACCACGTTGCCGCGATTGCTGCGCGCAGCGACTTGGCCGCTGCCGACATTCACGCTGATCTTGCCGTCGGCCTCGCGCACCACATCAGCCGTCAACACGCCGGTCTTGCTGTCCGGCTGGCCCTGCAGCTTCCAGTCGGAGGCAGCCATGGCGAAGGTCTGCGACTTGGCCTTCACGCGGGACATTCCGCGGACGATCTCCACCGAGGAATCCTTGCCCACGCGGACTTCAGAATTAGGCCCGATCTGGATGCTCTTGCTGTTCGACAGGGTGAAGAGTGCACCTCCGGCTCCCGTCTTGATGCTGTCCCCAGGGAACACCGCAGCGCCGCTCTTCACGGCTACACCCGACAGTTCAGTAGCGTCGCCGAAAGTCGTTAGCGAGCCGGCCGGGATCGTGGCTGCGATCAGACAAGGAACAAGCAGCAACGTAAGCATGCACTTACTGGCTTTCATGGATCACTCCTCAGGTCGAGATTATGTTATC
>CAYPHP010000568.1:2821-3547 GCA_964410045.1 uncultured Acidobacteriota bacterium
CTCACAAAGCCTACCTTCCACGCAACCAGCTGTCAAGGCGAAAGTTGGCCGCGTTCTAGGTGAAGCGTTACTGCCTAGTAAACTAACGCTCAGACCTCGCGCCCAGTTGCTCAATCCTGAAGTTGTCCACCCATACCCGGCCGCTCAGATTGCCATAAAGCTTCCGGCTCATTTCGCGATGTACCCACACGCGAACGGCGCGGGTATTCGGGCCGGTGCGGAAGCGCAGCGTCTCTTCCGTCCATGTCTCAGAACCAAGATGGGCCCGGCCGACAACGGCAAAAGCCTCCTGTGCGGGGGTTGCCGCTCCGACCACCAACTGGAATCCGCTGTCGGAGGCCACATTGTCGGTTCGGATGCAGGCGCGGAGTTGATAGTCGCGGTTGGGCTCGACCACGACCATCTGCCAGAGCGCATCGAAGCCCGGGTTGGACTTGCCATCAAAACTGATCATCAGCGACCGCGACCGGCTGCAGGCCGCAAAGTTATCCAGGGTGAATGTCCAGTTTGGATCCTTGTGAAAATGCCAGTCGAAGCCGACGCCGGGCAGTGCGTATTCGAAGTCTCCGTTGGTCATCAGCGTTCCAGCGGGCCGGGCGGCGGCCCGTCCGCTGAACTCCAGCACCTCGCCCCACAGCCGCGACGCTTCCTCCGCTCGAGAATTCACGAGCAGCGTCTCGGCGAGTCGCGAACCCAGGTACGCGGCGTCACGGTGGCCGCCGCGTC
>CAYPHP010000569.1:0-3538 GCA_964410045.1 uncultured Acidobacteriota bacterium
TCACCCGGTGAAACAAAGCAACGCGAAACCCCCGACTTGCTTGACAATATTCGGCGCGTTCCATAGGATACAATTCGTGTAAGCGATTACACCAACGATCATGCCCTCCCAACTCGCACTTGCCCTCGCCGATTCGCCCGACAGGCTACTGACTCTCGATCCCGTAGATCTGGCCATCATCGTTCTCTACTTCCTGGCGGTCCTGGCCATCGGCTTCTACCTGAAGCGCTTTGCCAAAAGCGGGGAAGACTTCTTCCTGGCGGGACGGGAGATGACCGCGTGGGTCGCGGGCTTGGCCTTCCTGTCCGCGAACCTGGGCTCGCTGGAGTTGCTCGGCTGGGCCGGGGCGGCCTATCAGTACGGAATCCTGGCGGCGCACTGGTATTGGGTCGGGGCGATCCCGGCCATGGTTTTCCTGGGTCTGGTGATGATGCCGTTTTATTACATTTGCAAGACCCACTCCGTCCCCGGCTATCTGCAACTCCGCTATGGCAAGGCGGCCAGCGGCCTGAGCGGCATCAGCTTCGCCGTGATGACCATTTTGATGTCCGGCGTGAACATGTACGCCATGGCCGTGGTCATGAAAGTGGTCCTGGGCTGGAACATCCACTTCAGCATCTGGGTGTCCTCGCTGACGGTGGGGATCTACGTGGCCGCCGGCGGGCTGTACTCGGCGATCTTCAACGAGGTGCTGCAGTTCTTTCTGATCTGGTTCGGCTCGCTGCTGATCCCCATCTTCGGGCTGATGGAGACCGGCGGATGGGGCGGAATGGTGGCGCGCATCCAGAAGAATTTCCCGGGCCAGGATTACACCCACATGTGGAGCACGATGGGCTCGTTCTCCGACAATCCCATGGGCATTCACTGGACCGGGATCGTCTTCGGACTCGGCGCGCTGCTCTCCATGGGCTACTGGACCACCGACTTCCTGGTGGTGCAGCGGGTGCTGGCGGCCAAGGATATCCGCTCGGCCAAAATGGCCCCGATCATCGGATCGTTTTTCAAGATGGCGGTGCCGTTGATCGTGATCCTGCCGGGCCTGTTGGGTCTGGCGCTGTTGCCGATGAAGCTGGTCCCGGAGAGCGCCCTGGAGCCCGGGCTGCACACTTACAACGAAGTCTTGCCGCTGATGATGGCGCGTTACCTCGGCCCAGGTCTGCTGGGTCTGGGCGTGACCGCCCTGGTGGCGGGCTTCATGGCCGGGATGGCCGGCAACGTCAGCGCCTTCGCCACCGTCTGGACCTACGACATCTACCGCGCCTTCATCCGCAAGGACGCCAGCGACGAGCATTACGTCTCCATGGGCCGCTGGTGCACCATCATCGGGCTGTTCGTCAGCATCGGCGCGGCCTACCTGGTGATGGGCTTCGCCAGCATCATGGACTACGTGCAGGCGCTGTTCAGCTTCTTCATCGCCCCGCTGTTCGGCACGGTGCTGCTGGGAATGCTCTGGAAACGAGTGACTTCGGCCGGCGGATTCTGGGGCCTGCTGGCCGGCACGTTGTCGTCCGTGGCCATGTTCCTGATGGTCAAGTTCAACCCCGAGACCCTGCAATACGTGGCCTTATCACCGGACGCCAAGCCGATGGCTGAGAACATGTACCGCGCGCTGTGGTCCAGCCTGCTCGGGATCGTGGTCACCATCGCCGTCAGCATGGTCACCAAGCCCAAGAGCGACGCGGAGTTGGAGGGTCTGGTCTACGGGGTCACGACCGTGCCGCACGAAACGTATGTTTCTTGGTGGCACCGCCCCGCCTTTTGGGGAGGAGTGGCCATGGCCGCCTTCCTCATCTTGCAGTGGATCTTCTGGTAAACGTCTATGGCTCATCGTGACCTCATTTCGATTTGGTTTTTCGTGGGCGTCCTCTTACTTGTTTACGGCGTGCTGATCTGCGCGGCCGGGATCTACGGCCTGAGCAATCCTCCAGAACGCACCGTGGTATTGCACGAGTTGCACGCCGGCGTATGGTGGGGTGGACTGTTGATCGTGCTCGGAGCGTTCTACACGATCCGGTTCCGTCCCCGTTGAGGCAAGCAATGACTTTCGGATTGATTGTTGGCAATCGCGGATTCTTCCCGGACCACTTAGCCAAGAGCGGACGCGAAGAGATGATCGCGGCTCTGGAGCGCGCCGGACACCAGGTGGTCGCGCTGTCTCCCGAAGAGTCGAAATACGGAGCGGTGGAGACCCGTCCGGAAGCAGCCCGTTGCGCCGATCTGTTCAAGCGCCACCGGGCGACCATTGACGGGATCATCGTGACCTTGCCGAATTTCGGCGACGAGCGGGCCATCGCCGACACGCTGCGCGCTGCCGACCTGCCGGTTCCGGTGCTGGTCCAGGCCACGCCGGATACGCCGGGCAAGATGACCATCCGCGACCGCCGCGACAGTTTCTGCGGCAAGATGTCGGCGTGCAACAACCTGACCCAGTACGGCATCCCGTACTCGCTGACCTCGCTGCACACGGTCGCGCCCGACTCGGACGGCTTCCGCAAGGACCTGGAGTGGTTTGCCCAGGTCTGCCGGGTCGTGCGAGGGTTGCGCCGCTTGCGCATCGGCGCTATCGGCGCCCGCCCCGCGGCCTTCAACACCGTCCGCTACAGCGAAAAACTGCTCGAAGGCGCGGGCATCTCCATCGAGCCGATCGATCTCTCGGAGATCATGGGCCGCATTGCGCGGATGAAGGATGACGATCCGGCGGCCACCGCCAAGCTGGCGGCCATGAAGCAGTACGTGCCGACCGGAGGCATCCCCGACGCCGCGTTGCTGAAGATGGCCAAACTGGGCGCAGTTATCGACGGATGGATGGAACAGACCGAGGTCGCCATCAGCGCCGTGCAGTGCTGGACCTCGCTGGAAGAGTTCTTCGGCGTTGTCCCCTGCACGCTGATGAGCATGATGAGCAACAACCTGATGTCCAGCGCCTGTGAGGTGGATATCTGCGGCGTGATCGGAATGCACGCCTTGCAACTTGCTTCGCAGACCCCCAGCGCGCTGCTCGATTGGAACAACAACTACGGCGACGATCCGGACAAGGCTGTGTGCTTCCACTGCAGCAACCTGCCCAAGCACTTCTTCAAAGAAGTGCGTATGGATTTCCAGGAGATCATCGCCGGCACGGTGGGTAAGGAAAATACCTACGGAACCTGCGTGGGCCGGGTGAAGGCCGGTCCGATGAGTTTTGCCCGCTTCTCCACCAACGACCGCGAAGGGAAGATCTGGGGCTACGTCGGCGAAGGCGAATTCACCAATGATCCGCTGGACACCTTCGGCGGAGCCGGCGTGGTCCGCGTGCCGCGCTTGCAGCAGATGCTCCGTTACATCTGCGAACGGGGCTTCGAGCACCACGTCGCCGCCAACTTCTCGTCAGTGGCGCCGGCGGTTCATGAGGCCACCACACGCTACCTCGGCTGGAGCGTCTATCAGCACAGTTAGGTCTCCACAATGAGCATCGTTGCCGGCGTCGATTTCGGAACTCTGAGCGTGCGCGTCTCCCTGTTCTCCAGCGCACGGGGCCGGATGGGCTTTGGAACCGCGG
>CAYPHP010000570.1:0-3526 GCA_964410045.1 uncultured Acidobacteriota bacterium
ATCCATGGCGAAAGAAGCCTGTTCCCGCGAGACCACCAGAGGCGGCATCAGGCGAAGCGCGGATTCGCCGGCGCCAAGGATCAGCAGGCCGCGCTGGAACGCCGCTTGCACGATGCGGTCGCGGGCGTCGTGCGAAGTCAACTCGATGGCCACCATCAGGCCGCGTCCGCGGACGTCGCGGACCAGCTTGTGGCGACCGGGCCAGCCTGAAATGCGATCCAGGATGAACTTGCCTATGGCGGCGGCGTTGGCCATCAGCTCTTTTTCGAGCAGGTCCATGGTGGCCAGGGCCGCGGCAATGCACACCGGATTGCCGCCAAACGTGGAGGCGTGCGCTCCCGGCTTCCAGGACATGATCTCGGCGCGCGCGATGGTGGCGCTCAGCGGCATGCCTGAAGCGATACCCTTGGCCGAACAGATGATGTCAGGAATCACGCCGGCGTGTTCGATGGCCCACATCTTTCCGGTCCGTCCGCAGCCGGATTGCACTTCGTCCACCACCAGCAGGATTCCGTGGCTGTCGCAGATCCGGCGCAGGTCCTGCAGGAAGGAATGCGGCGGAATCAAGTAGCCGCCTTCACCTTGGATCGGCTCGACCACGATGGCCGCCACTTCTTCCGGCGGCACCACGGCCCGCAAAAGCTGGTTCTCGATGAATGCGGCGTCACCGTACGGCGCGTGGTAGACGCCCGGGACCAGCGGACCAAAGCGGCGGCGCTGCGCCAGCTTGCTGGAGGTGAGCGAAAGCGCGCCCATGGTCCGGCCGTGGAAGCAGCCGTGGAAGGCGATGAACTTGTCGCGCCCGGTCGAGTAACGCGCCAGCTTCATGGCCGCTTCGATCGCCTCCGTGCCCGAGTTGCCGAAATAGACCTTCTTCTCGCCGGGACCCGGGAAGCTGGCGGCCAGACGTTCAGCCAGTTCGGCCATGTGTGGATAGTAGAAGTCGGTCCCGGACATGTGCAGGAACCGCTCGGCCTGCCGCTGGATGGCCTCCACCACGCGAGGATGAGAGTGGCCGGTGGAGCAGACCGCGATGCCGGCGTTGAAGTCCAGGAAGGTGTTGCCGTCTACGTCTTCCAGGGTACACCCGTGTCCGCGCTCGACCACCAGCGGATAGACCCGGGTGTAGGAGGGAGAAACAAAGCGCGCGTCAGCCTCGACCACAGCCTTGGCCTTGGGGCCGGGGAGCGCCGTGAGAATCTTGGGCAGGTGAGCTTCTGTTGCGACCATGGAAAACCTCCAGCAAAAAGATTGGGAAGCGGAGGAGTTGCCGGAAACGACTAGTCGCAGCCGAACAGATTGGGGCGGTCCTGGGAAGGAAGCGGATGCATGGTCAGGAGCCGCATAACCCCATCGTAGCACGATTGCCGGATCATCGCTTGCGAACCACCCGCAGAGGACTCAAGAGAGTAGCGAGACCCTGGAGCACGCGATCCTGAACGGAGCCGTCGCGGAAAACCGCCCAGTTGAGGACTGCCCCGGTGTAAACGTCGTGGACGGCCCGGGCCAGACGATCGGTGTCGCCGGCAACAAGTTCCTTGGCGGCCACAGCGTCCTCCAGCAGCGTGCGGATGCCCTCGTGAGTGGCTTGCGCCTGGGCCAGCGTCAAGGCGTAAAAGTCCGGGTCAGTCAGGTCCATCTGGAGAAAGGCCAGATGGTTCGCCAGTACCTCGGGGGACGTTGCGAAGAGAGACGAGCACTCCGTGAGGACGGCCAGCAGGGCTTCGAGGGGGGAAGCGTTCCGTTCCCTTGCCAGCTGGAACGGATCGGCAGAGCTCCCTCCTCCTTGGCTCAACGCAGCCAGCAACAGCCCCTTTTTGGTTCCAAAACGCTGGATCAGGGTGGCCGGAGACATGCCTACCTTCTTGGCCACGTGGGCCAGGGTCAGCTTGACCGGGCCAACTTCGCCAGCGGCTTCGAGGGTAGCGGCGAAGATGTCTGAGTCACTGAAAGCACGCGGTCTTGGAGACATGGCTTGACTATAAATGAATATTCATTTATAGTCAAGCCATGAAATACGGAATCACCCTCCCAATCGCCGGCGTCGATGTTGACGTTCGGAAGGCCCTTGAATACGCTGTCCTGGCCGAGAAGGCCGGATGGGACGGAGTCTTCATCGAGGACTACGTCTACTTCGGGCCGGGCAAGACGCCGGTCATTGACCCTTGGATCACCATGGCGGGCGTGGCCGCGCGGACCGAGAAGATCCGCATGGGAATCACGGTCACGCCTTTGGCACGGCGACGTCCCTGGATCGTGGCCAAGCAGGCGGCCACTCTCGACCATCTCTCGGGCGGCCGGCTGATCCTGGGCATCGGGGTGGGGGCCTCGGAGGACCGCAGTTTTGCCGCCTTCGGCGACCCTGCCGACATCAAGGTCCGCGCCGAGATGACGGACGAGGCGCTGGACGTGATTCTGGGCCTGTGGACCGGCCGGTCATTCTCCCACAGGGGGAAGCATTATCGGGTGGACGACGTGGCCATGTTGCCGACGCCGGTGAACGGCAAGCGGGTGACGCTGTGGGTGGGCGGCGGCTGGCCGCGCAAAAGCGTGGTCGCGCGCGCGGCCCGTGGCGACGGGGCCTGCTTCTTCAAGGTCACCGACAAGGGGATGGACATGCTGAGTCCCGACGACGTGCGCGAGGTCAAGGCGAAGTTAGCGCCCACCAAGCCTTATGACATCGTCGTCGGCGGGACTACGCCCGGCGACAAACCGGCCAAGGCCCGGGCGCAAGTTACGCCTCTGGCCGAAGCCGGGGCGACCTGGTGGAGCGAGTTCGGCTCGCCCAAAACGCTCCGCCGTCGCATCGAACAAGGTCCGCCTCGAGCTTAAGAATCTAGACGCGGTCGACTGATCGACCTTCACGGCCCAAGAGTCCGGCCCGCAGCGCGCCGCCTTGACCCTACCGCAAGTCAAAATAGGCCGCACCCACTGCCGGGTCTGTACCGTTGATGAGAGCATCTACTCGGTAGCGCCCGGGGCCCAACGGGCTCAGCAACAGGTTGTACTTATACTTGCAGTCCACAATTCTGAAGGACTCTCCGTGATCGGGCGGGCCAACCGAGACAACTTCATTGACCACACCTGTGGGCGAGCCGGATTCGCGGCTCACTTGGATCGTCGCTGGTGGGAGCTCGCAGGTTGGGCTGCCGCCGCTCAACACAAAAGTGTTGCCGTTCACCGTTGCATTGCTGATCACCGCAACTTGCTGAAGCATCCACACCGAATCCATTACCAGGGATGCCCGGATGACGGGCATTGTGCCCGCGAGGGTCTTCGCGTGTGAGTAGGTGTCGTAGAAAGTCCCACCTGGGATTTGCGAAGTATCGAATCGGGCGTCCGACAGGCTCAACATGTTTATTCCGGATTGGGAAGCGCCGGGACTGGTGCAGTCCGTGAAGTTCGGCAGGGCGCCGTAATAGATGAAAATGCTCTGGGTGTCACTGAATCTTACTGACCAACGTAGCGATCCTCCCCCACAGTTGCCTTCCGTGAAGGAGTATACGACACTCAGGTTGGTCAGATC
>CAYPHP010000571.1:0-3526 GCA_964410045.1 uncultured Acidobacteriota bacterium
CGCCAGGTTGCCCACTTGCCCGCCCAGTTGTGTCAGCTCAAACGTGGCGCCCAGGGAGCCTTTCAGGTAGCGGTCGGCCTTCACCGTGTAAACGGTCACGATGGAGGTATGGGTGGGATTCCACTCGGCGCGGGAACCCAACACGCGGCCGTGGACGACGGTTTGCGATTCATCCGCCATCTGATCCAGGCTCAGCATCTTCAACGTAGCCGCCGGGCAAGCGATGGCCACGGCAGCCAGCAAAGCCAGAACTCTCAGTGCATGCATTCAGACTTCTCCTTGGAAACGAATCGGTAACTCTAACACGGCGGCGGAAGGGTTGAACAGCGGGCGCGGCTGAATACCAGCATACCTCAATCCGCGGTCGATCCGCCACCGAGGCACGGAGGGCGCCGAGCCGGAAAGAGATTTGAAACGCAACACTAACCCTTGGATGGATTCCGGTCATGGCTGAGCACGTAGAACACTCCACCCATGAGGCTGAGCACGATAATCACGGCGGTGTATGCCGAGAAGAGGTTCGCTCCCTGATTGGAACCGGTCAGCTTGAACAGGGCCAGGAAAGCTACTTGCCCGACGCCCAATCCCACCGGCGCGACCGGCAGCATGGTGGTCAGCAATCCGGCCGGTACATAGACGAAGTAGTCCAGCCAGCCTGCTTCCATGCGCAGAGTCCGACCGAACAGCCAGAAGCACACCATCATCAGGCTCTGATTGAACAGGGTCAGGGCCACCACGCTCGCCAGCAGCCCGATGTTGCGAGCGTATAGGCTGGCTTCCGAATAGAGTTTGTCGACTGCGCCGTGCAGATGCAGGATCCGGGCTAGCCGCAGAAGGAATCCGGGAGCTTCTGGGACCAGACGTAGGAACACCAGACCCAGGGCGATCCCGAAGAGGCCGGCCAAGGCGATCGAAAGGAGGGCCCGCAGGCGCGCATCGGCCAACACCGCGGGCCGGGCCAGCAACCCTACCGATCCGTACAAAAGCAGAGCAAACACGCCGGCCACGCGGTCGACCAGCAGGCTGACTACGATCGTCCGCCGCGAAATCCCGCCCCGCCGGATCACGTACACGCCGCGCACCACGTCCTCGCTGAAGTAGCCGGGGATCACCAGGTTGAAGAACTTGCCCATCATCAGGTAGCGAAATCCGTCCCAGGAGCGGATGGGAATCTCGCGGTAGGCCAGCAGCCATCGCCAGCGCACAGCCTGTCCGTAGTAAGAGGCCGCGGTCAGCAAGAAGACTGAGACGCTGACCTCCCAGCGCGACAATGCGGCGCCCAGTTCCCGCCACTGCAGGTCGCCGCGGCGGTACAGGATGTACAAGATGATTCCGGCGGCGCTGAACTTGGCTATCGCAATCAGTGCGCCCCGCAAGGGCGACTTGGCAGGCTCGCCTTCCTGCTCCAATACCTCGACGGCATTTTCGGGTTCAGACACGAATGAAGGAAGAGTGTACCACCGGCCCGCGGAGAGCGGACGGCTCGGGCCTTAATCCTCGCAGAGAGAGATCTTGACGGTGTTGCGTTCCTTGCGCAACACGATCTTGCCCTCCCGGGCCAGCCACCCGATGGCCCAATCTGCGGTGACATCGCGTGTACCCAGGGCTTTCTTCAGAGCCGCTACGCTCATTTCCCCGTTCGCGTTGAGAGCCTTCCAGATCTCTCCGGCCATGACCCCGATAGTGTGGTGCATGGAAATAGAATACTCCGGTTTCAAGCGTCGGGGTAGGAGTCCTGCCGCCGCCGGGCTATGAAAAATCCAAATGCAACGGCCCCAGCCAGGGCCATCACCAGTCCGGTGCGTTGGCGGAATCCGGCGCGCAAGACCGGAACCTTGGCCAGGGCCGATCGCCGCTCGCGGGCGGGATTGTCCATGGCCTCCAGCATCTTGGCGTAGGCCACCTCCACAAAAGCCTTCACTGCAGCGCTGCCCAGTTCGCGGCTGGCCTGCCCCGGATAGCCGACGTAGCCTGAGCCCCCGATACGCATGGCATGGTTGGGGATGAACCGGGTGAATCGCGACGGGGTATACGGCTGCAAATGCTGATACTCGCCCACCTGCTCCGGGCGCAATTCGAGCATCACGGATGTTTCCAGCAATCCCGCGTGGGTGTCCACTGCGAGTTGGGATCGCTCCTCTTCTGACAAAGGCCGCCCCAGGAAGCGCTCGATGCGCTCCCAATACGCTCCGCCCAAGATCTCCGGGATGATCGAACTCGAGAGCGACACCATCTTCATTCCGTACTTGCGCTCGACGGACCGAGCCGCATCTTCGAGTTCCACCAGTTGCGTGACGGCGCCGTGGCCGTTGCAAATAAACAGGTAACGAAAACCATGGCGGGCAAACGAAGCGCCGTAATCGTAGACCAGGTTGCGTACGGTGGAGGCGCGCACTTCCACGGTACCGGGCGCGTCGAATCCTCCGCAGCCCACGGGCAGCGGAGGCATGCGAACCACGTTCCAGCCGTCGTGGTCGGCCAGGAAACGATCCGCCAGGGCTCCGGCGAAATGCTCAGCGGCGAACAGATCCACGTTCAACGGCAAGTGTGGCCCGTGCTCTTCCAGCGGGCTCACGGAAAGTAGCAGAACGGTGCGGGCGCGGTCCAGTGCGTCCACCGCCGGATACGAGAGGTCCTCCAAGCGCAAATGCGGCATTGCGATAGTATAAGGGACCGCGATGCTCGAACTCACTCTGTCGCCGGAAGAAGTGCGCGTGCTCGGAGCGCTGCTCGAGAAGGATCTGAGCACGCCGGAGTACTACCCGCTCTCATTGAATGCCCTGATCAACGCGTGCACTCAGAAGTCCAACCGCGATCCTGTAGTGGACTACAACGAAGAAACGGTGCGGGCGGCGCTGGCGGCGCTGGACGAGCGCGGGCTGGCCGGCGAGTCGAGCGGCGGCCGCGTTCCTAAGTACGGTCACCGCTTCGGCGAAGTCTTCAACCTCGGACGTGGCGAGTTGGCTCTGGTCTGCACGCTGCTCTTGCGCGGTCCACAGACGCCCGGCGAGCTGCGGTCGCGTACGGATCGAATGCACCGCTTTGACGATCTGGACGTGCTCGAAGGCTGCTTGCGGCGTCTCGAGGAGCGCGAGCCGCAGCCGCTGGTCCGGCAGCTTCCCCGCCAGCCTGGGCACAAGGAGGTCCGCTACGCGCACTTGTTCTCAGGGGCCGTAGAGATCCCGTCAACCGCGCCGCCGTCGAAGGATCGCTTGACGCGCGTGGAAGAAGACCTCGCGGCACTCCGTCAAGAGTTCGACGAGTTCAAGAAGCAGTTCGGGTAACCCGGATTCGGAGGGAACCACGGATTACACGGATTCCACGGATTCTCCGATCCGTGTAATCCGCGTAATCCGTGGTTTACGGCCTTTGCGCGGCTCGAATCGATTCTAGAAGTCCACTTGCTTGATCTTGACTCCGGCTGACGTGTAGATGCTCAAGTGCGCGGGCGGCCTGGTCGTGCTGGTCGACGACGCGGCGTCATGCCAGTTCACGTATAGGAACTCCGTGTTGCCAACCGCCTGAA
>CAYPHP010000572.1:0-3523 GCA_964410045.1 uncultured Acidobacteriota bacterium
CCAGCCCCATGGTGAGCTGCGGGAACAGGTAGTGATAGGTAATGGTGAAAGCGAAATGCAGACGATGAACGGTGAGTGCGCTTTCCATCTAGAGTCTCAGGGAGTTGCTTCGCCGGCCGCCCGCTTCCACAACCACGGGTTGATGCTCGCGGACTGCGCCTTTCGGGATGCGGATCTCGAAGATTCCTACAGCTCCTGGTTGCAGCGCGCAATCCTCCACAGGCGTCAGATGCCCGTTCACCCGCACGGTAACCTCGCGAACTGGACGGAACGGAACCTCGGTTGGGCAGAGTTGGCCACCCGGGAGCGGAGGAACCACGGGACCGAGGCCCGTGGCCTGGAGAACCACGCTTCGGTCACGCCGATCCTGGCGGACTCGGCCGGCGTCCCCGGGATCAGCGATAAGAGTGGGCGCAGTGAGACCAAGCCGGACATACCGGGCACGGCTGACCGAGGCTCCCGAGCGAACCTGAATCGGCACAGAACTGCGTGGCAAGTCCTGAGGCAGGTGCGCGACGATTCGCTCGGGCGAGACCGAGCGCAACGGCATAACGCGTCCATCCACTAACAACTGTACGCCCGCCAGCTCGTTTGGCCAATGCAGTCCTTCGCCGTTCCAGATTCCTTGAGCAGGGGCAAGGTTCTGTCCGGCGATCTCGACCAGCGATCCAGGCGCGAGTTCCAGCCCCCGGCTACAGAAGTTCCTGACACCGTGCGGATCAATAGACGGCCTGCCCGAGACATCATCGCCATTGGTAAGCACCCTTGAGCCATCCCAGGGGATCGCCGGGATCTCCGCTTCCACCGGACGCGGTCCCTGATCGAGGATTCGCTCGCCAAACCAGTCGCCGTAGTACAGGTTCGGATAGTCGCAATCGCAGCGGTAGGCGCGAAGACCGTAGGCGCTGCCGACTCGTTCGATGTGCTTCAGCCACCCGGCGCTGTGCCCGCATCCACATTTGGCGCAGACGTTGAGAAACTCTTCGCGATTCAAGTCCGGCAGTTGCGCCTCCGGCTTACCGAAATACCAGGCCCAGCCGTAGAGCGAGGATCGTGTCCCGAAGCCGGCGTCGATCAAGCGCGTCGCCAGGTTAAGCGTGTTCAGCACCTTGCGGCGCCCACCTTCCGTGAACAGGCGCAACAGACGCGCGCGGCGCGGCAGGTGTTGCCAGGCCGACGGCGCCGGATTCAGGTACAGGAACGAGGAGAACAGCCGGTGCGAATGCAACAGTTGCAGGTTGGTCCCCGACTCGATGGTCTGCTGGAAACTTCGAAAGGTATAGCGCTGGACGTGTCCTCCGCCTTTGGCCCACCAGCGGTAGAGCCCGTCGGAGAAAGAGTACCCGTCGGGGATGGTGGCGAACAGAAAGCCGGTAGGCTTGAGCACCCGTGAAATTTCTGCGGCCACCCTCTGGGGCTCGTAGACGTGCTCGAAGATGTGGTTACAGACCACCAGGTCTAGGCTGGCGGATTCCAGGGGGATCTGTTCGCCATTGCCGAGCATGTAATGGATGCGCCCGGTGGCCATGCGACGCTTAAAGGTTGCCGCGTCGGCCACGTACTGGTCCATGCCGATGACCCGGGCGGAATAGCCCTCGTGGGAAAAACTGCCGTGGCCGCAACCCAGGTCGAGCACTCGGGATTCAGGGCCCAGGCGGGCAAGGATTTCGTTCACGGGTTAACGTTCAGCGCCGTCAAAGACTTCTTCCGGCCGGGCGCGCGCGGCCAAAGCCGGGATCTTGGCGGCCTCCGGCCGCGACGCGGCGGCCGGCCTCTGCCACAGCGAGCGAATTCGCACTCCGAATAATAGGACCGCTCCGCGCAGCAAGCGCACAGGGTAAGCCAGCAAGTGAAATACGTGCACGGCCAAAGAGCGCTCGCCGCGCTCCGTCAAAGCCTGATAGAAGAGCCGGTGATAGATGCGCCAGTGCAGGTGGCGGAACAACATCCGCGGCGACCGCAACAGGAAGCCGTCATGATTCTCGTTGTAGATCTCCCGGCGGCCGAGCGGCAGAAGCGCGCCAAGGATCTTCATGGTGTAGAAACCTTCGTTGGTGAACGGGATCACGTACCATCCGGTGCGTTTGGAGCCGAAAGTGCGAACGGCCAGCTCGACCCAAGTGCGGAAGGACCCGGGCCGCAGTACGGTGAAGGAGTCAAACAACGCTCCGGCCGGCTTGATCAAGCGCGGCGGAAGCAAGCCGTGTACCCGTTCACCGGGATGCTTGTGCCGCACGTCGGCCACGATGTCTTTCAGGTAGTAGCCGGACGCCGAACCCAAAACGGTGACGCCGGATGGAAGAGCCAAGATCCGCCACCAGGTGATCTCTGCCAATTCCCGCGTACGCCGGCGGAAGCCGAGGACCCGCCACCAAGCCATCTCCGACAATTCGCGAATGCGGCGGAACAGGCCCACCACTTTCCAGGCGAAGACTTCGCAGACCTCGCGGGTCCGCCGCAGCAGGTGAGCCAGCAGGACACCGGTATGACGGACCGAGAAACAATCCGCGCGCTCGTTGTAGATTTCCCGCCTGCCGCAGGGCAGGAACCACGCCGCCAGTTTGCGAAGGTTGTGGCCCTCCGCGGTCCAGGGAATCACCAGGTAGCGGAAGCGGCGCCACTCGCGGGCGCGCGCCACAAACTCCCCGGCTCCTCCGTTCAGGATGACGACTTCCCCCTCTGGGCGGCGACGCCGGACATCGTCCACGATGCGTTCCATCAACGACGGTCCGGCGCTGGCCACGATCAACACGCCGTTCGACCGCGCCCATAGACGGCTTACCGTCAGCCAGAGGAACGTTGCCAGCCCAAGCGTGACCGCAGGCTCCTCAGGCCGCAGGAATGTCACCCGCCAACGGAGGGTGTAGGCAAAGAGCTTCAGCAACCGGTAATGAGAACCGCACGAAAGGCAGACGACCCTGGAGTCACTCCCGCTCAGGAACCGCCTCAACAGCAGCCAGAGCGAAACCGCGGAGGCCGGCCGAAATGCCAGCACTTCCCTTCCCGATGAGGCGCTCAGATCTGCGACCAAGCCGGCCGGAGCCACCACCCGCAAATCCGATGCTTGAGCGCCAAGCTCCGCCATCCGGCGGACCGCCTGGCTGGCCGTACCCGTCGTCAAGAAAACGGTCTTCATGCGACGCACTCCGTCAGGTACTGCTGGTACCGGCGCGCGACCGAAGGTCCGTTGGCCTGCAAGCTGTAATTCTCTTCCACGAAGGAACGCGCCCGATTGCGGATTCGCCACCACGTGGCGTCCTCGCGGATCAAGCGCACCACCGCGGCGGCATATTCCCGCGGATCGTCGGCAGCCAGCAGATGTTCCCCCGCCACCGTACCGATGCCCAAGGGCCCGAAGACCGTGGAAACCACCGGAACACCCGCGGTCATGGCTTCAATGATCTTGGTCCGGATGCCCCCGCCGCTAAAGATGGGCGCGAGGTAAACTCGGGCGCGGGCGTATTCGCTGCGCAGATCTTCGACAAAACCGTGGTACTCGACTTCGCAGTCATGCATCAGCCCG
>CAYPHP010000573.1:0-3522 GCA_964410045.1 uncultured Acidobacteriota bacterium
CGGCCAGGTACGCGCCGGTGCGGTCGCGCAGAAAGAAGTACAGCGCCAGCAGGGTGGCGGCGGTGGCGGCGGTGTCCAGATGGGCCAGCGAGCTTTGCGCAAAGAAGATCGGCGACAACGCCAGGAGCCCCGCAGCCCACAATCCGCCGGTGGCGGTCGTCACGATCATGGCCAGCACCAGCAGCGCGTAGACCGCGGTCCCCGAGAGGACGCACATGGCCAGGCGCGTGACCAGCGGCGCCGTGCCGAACAGCTTGTACGCAGCAGCCAGATACACGGAGAGCAGCGGCGGATGCGAATTGGCCGCCGTGCTCTCGGGGATCAGCCGTCCCTGCTGGGCCAGGTCGAGAGCCGCGGGCACGTAATAGCCGGCCTCGTCCCAATAGTAAGGAAGCTGTAAGTAGGGGATGTGAAGCGCGGCGACGGCGGCCACGCAAACCAGCCAGAGAATCGCGTGATGCCGGCTCCGCGATTCAGGCATTGCCGCGCTACTGGACCTGGGCGGTCGGGTGCATCCGCGGATCCAGCTTGATCTCTCCGAAGGCTTGCTCGTAGTGCTGGACGTTCTGCTGCAAGACGTTCAGCAACGCCTTGGCCTGCTGCGGACTCAGATAGATGCCTTGAAAATTGGTGATCTCAACGTATTCCGGGTTGGGTTGCTCCACCGTTCCGAACTGCAGAAAGAAGTCCCACACGTTCACGCGGATCTGCACGCTGTTGCAGTAGTTCTCGCGCCAGTCGGGACGGCGCAGAACGTTGATCTTGGGTTGCTGTGGTGTGCTCATTTGTTCTTCCAAACCGGTTTGCGCCTTTCCACCACCGCCATCAGACCTTCCTGGGCGTCTTCCAGGTCCATGAGCTGGTTCAGGTAGATGTCGGCGCTCTTCTTCATGGCTGACAGAAGCGGCATGCCCATGGACTCGTAGATCACACGCTTGGCCATCTCCAGTACCGCTGAACTCTGTTCGGTCACCCGGGCGACGATGCTTTCGACTTCCGTCTTCAGATTGGCTTCCGTCACCAGCCGGTTGACCAGACCCAGGCGGAACGCTTCCTGTGGCTTGATGGCCTCGGACATCAGGATCATTTCCAGGGCACGCTTCGGTCCAACCAGGTGGGGCAGGATGATGGCGGCGATGGGAGGGAACGTGCCTTGGCGGACTTCCGGCTGGCGGAACTGGGCTTTCTCGGTGGCCACCACCAAGTCTCCGAACAAGGCAAGTTCGCAGCCGGCGCCGATGGCCGGTCCGTTCACGATGCTGATCACCGGCTTCGAAATCTCCAGCATGGCCTTGAAGATCCCTTGGAATGCTTCCACCATCTGGAACGCGCGCTTCGGAGTGGCGTCCTGGGTGGCCACGCCGGCGCAGAAGTGAGTGCACTCCGGTCCGGCGTCCAGCAGGATCGCGCGCACCTCGCGGGCGTCGTGCAGGCCTTCCACGGCGCGGCTGATCTCTTCCATCATGGCGATGGAGAGCGCGTTGTACGGCGGCCGATTCATCGTCAACCGCGCAACCCGCCCGCTGGCGTCCACTTGGATGTACTGATAGTTGGCTTTCGGAACGACGGCGCTGTCCATAGGCAGATTTCACCACAAACGCGAGGGTAAAACCAGCGATAAGGGGGAAGCAGCCCGCATGCTAGACTTTTCGTGTGGGCAAGGTCCTTGACCGCGCGGCGCTGGCCGCGGAACTCGCCGGGCATCGCCGGCAAGGGCGGCGAGTTGTGTTCACCAACGGCTGTTTTGACCTGCTGCATCCCGGCCACATTGACCTGCTCGATCGTTGCCGCACGATGGGCGACGTGCTGGTCGTGGCCATCAATAGTGACGCCGGCGTCCGCGCTTTGAAAGGGCCGGGGCGTCCGTTGGTTCCGCAGGCCGAGCGCGCTGAACTGCTGGCCGCGCTTGCCGCGGTCGACTACGTGACCTTCTTCGACGAGCCGACGCCGAGGGAGATCATCCTCGAACTCCATCCCGACACGCTGGTCAAGGGCGGCGATTGGGGCCTGGACGGCACGGTCGGCCGCGAAGAAGTCGTGGGCTGGGGCGGCATCGTGGTCTCTGCCGCGCTTTTGCCCGGATACTCCACGTCTGACATCGTCAAGAAAGTGCTCCAGTCGTTTCCGTGATTCTTCCTTTCGTCCGCGATCTTTTTCTGGAGTTGGAGCAGAGCGCGCCGTTCCGCGCGCTGCTGGCGGCGATCGCTCCGGAGCAGGGGCGGGCGCGCGCCGGCGGTCTGACCGATGCGGCCCGCGCTCTGTACGTGGCGCTGTTGGCCCGAGCGGCGGGCCGGCCGCTCCTGCTGCTGACCGCGGACAACCGCAGCGCCGAGCCGTTCCTCGATCTGCTGCGCACGTTCTGCGAGTTCATCAGCCCGCGCGCCGCGGCTCCCGTGCTGTTGCCGGCACACGATCTGCTGCCGGGCGACGGGCTCTCTCCGCACCCCGACATCAGCGAGAAGCGCGCCATCGCTCTGTGGAAGATGGCGGGCAGCCAAGTCTCGGTGGTGGTGGCGCCTGTCGCGGCCGCGGCGATGCGTCTGGAGCAGCCAAACTTCTACGCCAACCTGGCGCTGTCGATTCGCCGTGGCGACGCGCTGGAGCCGGAACTGCTCGCCGGGCACTTGGCCTCGGTCGGCTACACGCGGCGCGAGCCGGTGGAAATGGTCGGGCAGTTCTCCATTCGCGGCGGCATCGTGGACGTCTGCTCGCCGGAAGCGCCCCGGCCGGTGCGCTTGGAACTGTTCGGCGACGAAGTAGAGTCGATCCGCGAATTTGACCCCAGCACGCAGAGGTCGGTTGCGCCACGTCAGGAAACCACGCTGCTGCCGCTGACCGATTTTCCGCTACGCCCTGATGTCTTGCAGCACCTCGATGAAAACGGCGTGCCGTTTCCTGGATGGGAGTTCCTGACGCCACTGGCCGTCCCTTTCGAGCACACCGTCTTCGACTTGCTGCGCGATCCGCTGGTGGTGCTGGACGAGCCGCAGTCCATGTGGGCCACGCTCGATCATCTTTGGCTGCGGCTCGCCGAGTCGCCCGCCAAGCTGCCGCCGGAAAAGCTCTATCTGCGTCGCGAGGAGCTTGAAGATCTGATCGCGCGCCGCCGGCAGATTGAGCTGGAAGAACTCGCGCTGCAAGCAGCCATCGAGTTCCAGACCCAGCCGATGACCAAGTTCCACGGCAACATTCCGCTGCTGGTGGAAGAACTTCGCCGCCGGACCGAGGAAGGCCAGCGCAACATCTTCCTGGCTCCCACCACGGGCGACGTGGAACGCATGGCCGACATCTTCAAGGAGTACGGAGTCAGCTTCCAGGTCGGCACGCTGCAGTTGCGTCCCGGAGCAGACACGTATCTCGAGGAGAAGTCCTACCTCGCGGGAACCACGTCTTCCACGGTGATCCTGAAAGGGATCGCGCCGACCGGCGTGGTCTTTCCCACCGACAAGCTGGCCATCTTCGGCAACGAAGATCTGTTCGACGTCTCCGAGGCGGTGATTCAGCCGCGCCGCGTCGCGAAGG
>CAYPHP010000574.1:0-3518 GCA_964410045.1 uncultured Acidobacteriota bacterium
ATATTGCCTCGCGTGTATGACCTGTTCCAGGCGAGCTGGATCGACGAGAACGGCTCGCGGCGCGGGAACGATCTTGGCACCTGGATTGGCGAGGCGGAAGAAAACCGGGCTTGGGACCTTCTGCGGGAAACCCGTGATCTCCTGGACCGCGTGAAGGCCACCCCAGGACGTCATCGCAAGGCCTTTGACGCACTCTATGCAGCCGAGGGCAGCGACTGGTTCTGGTGGTTCGGCGAGGACCAGGCCTCGGACTCCGATGCGGAGTTCGATGACCTGTTTCGCGATCATCTGAAGACAATCTACCGTGCCATTGGCCGGAAACTACCGGGTGCTCTCGATCACTCGATCGTGCCCCATACGCTGATCTGGACCTTCGCGCGACCAATCGCCTCGATTCGGCCCGAGGACCGGCTGACCATCCGGACCAATTGTCCGGGCCGGGTAAGCTGGAGAGCGGATCCGGACGAGCCATGGCGAACGCTCGAGATGATTCCGGCTGGCGGCGTGATGGCCGCGATCCATCGCTACGGGGTGACGCTAGGGCCGTTTGCGCTGGCGACGCGCCACATCGAGTTCCGATTCCAATGCGCGCATCCGGCTTGCTGCGGCACCGATCCCTGCTGCCGATTCGAGCTTCGGCGGATCGAGGTCACCGGGGTGCAGACGCAGGGACGGCGCTCGGGAAGGTCTGGCGGACGCGCGCGTCAGTCTGCAGCCACTGCGGAATAGCCTGAATGTCACGTTTTGGAGAAAACCGCGAGAGGCAACCTGTGCCGCAAGATGAGCAGCGAGAAGAGCAGCCAGCCGGCACGGCCGCCACGGCTCGGCTGAGCGCGTTCGTGCGTGAACACCGTGTGTGCTGGGAGGTATTACCGGAACTACTTCCGGTTTCGGACACACAGCCGCTGCAGATCGGCTTCAATCTGGAACTCTACGGCGCCCATGCGCACGGAATCGAACCGCCGCGACCCGGCTGCGAACAATGCCGAACCATTCTGGGTCATCTGCGCGAGATTGCGGAGTGGATCCTGCCGCAGGCGGAGCGGCCTTCGCGGTACGACCTGTCCGTCTCGGACAACGTCATTGTCTATGACCCCACCCGATACAATCGGTCGGAGGTGACGGTCATGATCACAATTCTCCATCGAGCGCAACTCGACGCCCCAGTGGACGCCTGCGAAGTCTTCTGCCTCCACGAGATGGAAGGCAAGCTGAAAGAGATCGGCGCTCGATATCGGAACTGGGAAGAGACATAGGGAAAGGAGAGTAGTTGTTCAGAGCGCGACCCTGTGCCGGTCCGCGGCGCGCCGTCAGTAATCGAAGATCAGGAGGGAGCCATGACACACCAAAAAGACATGGATCGCGTGTGCGGGATGTGGATCGAGAAGGAAACGGCTCCCTTCCGAAGCACCTGGCAAGGGCAGACCTATTATTTCTGCTCGAAGCCCTGCAAAGAGCAGTTCGACCAGGATCCCGAGCGGTACATGAAAGGACTTGAAGGTCGCAAACCCTGAGGGAGGCGCCGTAGGAGCGCCTTGTCTCTTGCGAGGGATGCCGGCTGACTTCTTGTTAACGAGCCAACGGCCGGGCACTACAGATCGGGAGAAACTACGACACTGCAATCCATCGCCGTTTGCGGAGCGAATGTAAGCATGCTGTCCTCAAGGGAGAGTAGCATCTCGATGGTTGCTCAAGGTTTAGTGAAACTCCCGCTCCGTCTTACCGTGGGCCAGTGACTGGGCGCGTGGTAAAGGGAACTGCCGTTCGAAACGATCGGAGTTCAACATGGACCATATGACACATCACGATCATGAACAGATATCCGATCCTCACTCTGATCACCAAATGTCGCATGATCATCGAAGCCATGATCGCCACGCGGGCCATTCCGTGGCCATGTTTCGCGACAAATTTTGGTTGAGTTTTGCCCTCACCATTCCCACAGTCTTCTGGTCGCCCGAAGTCCAGCACTGGCTGGGCTATACAGCGCCCTCCTTCCCTGGCTCCCAGTTTATCCCGGCCATCTTCGGCACGGCTGTATTCCTGTATGGCGGTCTTGTGTTCCTGCGGGGAGCCCAGGGAGAGCTGACCGACCGCAAGCCGGGCATGATGACCCTCATCAGCTTGGCCATTATCGTCGCGTTTGGGACGTCGCTTGCTGCCACACTCGGTCTCTTCCAGGTTGAAGTTTGGTGGGAGCTTGCTTCGTTGATTACGATCATGGTGTTGGGCCATTGGCTCGAAATGCGTGCCATTTCCCAGGCTCGGGGTGCGCTCAATGCACTTGCGGCGCTGCTGCCGGACATGGCTGAGCGAGTCGTCGGGGCGGAAGTGCAGGCGGTACCGTTATGGAAATTGGAGGTAGGTGACGTGGTACTTGTCCGGCCCGGAACCCGCGTGCCGGCGGATGGCGCCGTCGTCGAAGGCGCCGCCGATGTCGATGAGTCGATGATCACGGGTGAGTCCAAGGCAGTCTCGAAGGGACCAGGGACAACCGTCATTGCGGGAACGATTGCCGGCGGCGGGAGCCTGCGGGTCCGCGTGACCGCTGTTGGCGAGCAGACCGCACTTTCCGGCATCATGCGGCTCGTTGCCGCCGCCCAAGCGTCGAGCTCTCGCACGCAAGCCCTGGCCGACCGTGCCGCCGCCTTGCTGTTTTACGTGGCCGTCGCCGCCGGCGCGATCACGTTCCTCTACTGGTGGGTGTCGGGGGACACACAACACGCCCTGACCCGGACCGCCACCGTCCTCATCATTGCCTGTCCCCATGCCTTGGGGCTGGCGATTCCGCTGGTGATCGCCATTTCTACATCCCTCGGTGCGCGGAATGGGCTGCTTGTGAAGGACAGGCTGGCTCTTGAACGGGCCCGCCTGTTGGATATGGTGATATTCGATAAAACCGGCACGCTGACCCGCGGCGCTCCCGCAGTATCTGGAATTGCGGCTGTGCCTGGCACGTCGGAATCAGAATTGCTTGCGCTTGCCGCTGCAGTTGAAGCCAGCTCCGAACATCCACTGGCTCGGGCCATCGTCGAAGAGGCCAGACGCCGAGGCGTGCGCCAAATGCATGCGGCCGGCTTCGAAGCGCTGGCAGGACGAGGAGCGCGCGCCCTGGTCGAGGGCAACAGCATTGCCGTCGGCGGACCGCGTCTCCTGGCCGAGGTCAAGGCCACGGTGCCTCCGGAGGTGGAGAAGGTGACGAGCGCCTGGGCATCAGAAGGAAGGACCGTGCTGTCTGTCGTGACCGAAGGACGATCGCTCGGAGCGCTTGCGGTGGAAGACGAGATCCGACCCGAGTCCCGTGAAGCCGTCACCGACCTGCATCGGCTGGGTATCCGAGTCGCGATGATTACGGGGGATTCGAAAACCGTGGCGGAGTCCGTCGCCCGACGCCTCGGGATTGATGAAATCGCAGCCGAGGTGCTCCCCAGCGATAAGGCCGCGGCGGTCAAACGGTTTCAAGCGGGTGGCAAGCGGGTCGCCATGGTGGGAGACGGAGTGAATGATGCCCCGGCATT
>CAYPHP010000575.1:0-3300 GCA_964410045.1 uncultured Acidobacteriota bacterium
CCTGCCAAGCGGGCAAGGACGTTTACGTCGAGAAGCCGCTCTCGCTCACTGTGGTCGAAGGACGGCGGATGGTGGAGGCGGCGCGACGCTACAACCGCGTGGTCCAGGTAGGATTGCAGCGGCATTCCGCGGCCTCCTGCCGCGAGGCCGCCGACTTCGTCCGCGGCGGCGGCATCGGCAAGATCACTCGCGTGCGCTGTTTCCATATCCAGAACGAGTGGCCCAAGGGCATCGGCCGCCCGGCGGACGGCACGCCTCCCGACGGCCTCGATTGGGACGCCTGGCTCGGTCCGGCGCCCAAGCGCGCCTACAACATGAATCGGACCTTCTACCGCTTCCGCTGGTTCTACGACTACTCCGGCGGACAGCTCACCAACTTCGGCGTTCACTACCTGGACATCATTCACTGGGCGCTGGGCGTGGATTCGCCGCAATCGGTGACCGCGATGGGCGGGAAGGTAGTCATGGAAGACAATCGCGAGATCCCCGACACCCTCGAAGTGCTGTGGACCTATCCCGGCGGCACGCTGGTGAGTTTCTCGCAATACAATGCCAGCGCGCCGGGCGCCACCGTGCGTCCGGCGGAAATCGAGTTCCGCGGCACGAAAGGCACGCTGTACATGCGTAGCGGAACCTACGAAGTGGTCCCCGACTCGGTGCACAAAGGCGAATTCACGGCGCGCACGCCGCTCGATCGGGTCACCGAACGGGCCTACCGCACGGAAATCGAGAAAGTGATTGAAGCGAAGACGGTAGAAGGCCGGGTGAACGAGGCAGACCATGCGCGCAACTTCCTCGATTGCGTCCGCAGTCGGCAGCGTCCCAACTGCGACGTCGAGACCGGGCATCGGAGCACGGTCCCCGCGTTGATCGGCAACATCGCGCATCGCACGCGCACTTACCTCGAATGGGACGGCAAGGCCGAGCGCTTCACCAACAACGAGGCCGCCAACCGGCATCTGCACTACGCCTACCGCCAGCCGTACAAGCTGCCGGCGCTGACGTCATGAGGTTGAATCGCCGCGAATGGCTGGCTTCGCTCGCCACGGCGGCCGCGGTCCGGCCGGCGCTGGGCGCGACACAGCCTCAGTTCATTCTTTTCTCGAAGCCCCTGCACGGACACTCCTGGCGACGTTTGGCGCAAGGCGCTAAGCAAGCGGGCTTCACCGGCATTGACCTGACCACGCGGCCCGGCGGACACGTCCTGCCCGAGCGGGTCACCGAAGATCTGCCGCGTGCGCTGGCCGAGATCCGCGAGGAAGGGTTGAGCGTGCCGATGATCTCGACGGAGTTGCTGTCGGCGTCCGATGCGCCGTCCGAGCCCACGCTGGCCGCGGCAGCCCGCGCAGGGATCCACTACGTCAAGCCCGGCTATTACCGTTACCAGTTCGCCGACGTGCGGGGCGAGTTGCGTGCGGCGGCGGAGAAGTTCCGCGGCTTGGCTGCGCTGGCTCAGAAGCACGGCGTGCAGGTTGGCTACCACAATCACGCCGGCTACGTCGGCGCTTCACTGTGGGAAGTGGACGAGATGCTCGACGGACTCGATCCGCGCTGGAGCGGATATTACTTCGACGTCTGCCACGCGACCGCGGAAGGCGGATCCGCTGGATGGAAAATCGGATGGAACCTGGCCTCACGCCGCCTGAAGATGACCGCGATGAAGGATTTTGTCTGGGAGAAGCGGCCCGCAGGCGGCGGAAGGGAACGCTTCTGCCCCCTCGGCGAGGGGATGGTGGATTGGAAAGCCTATCTCGCAGGTCTGCGGAAAAGCGGATTCGCGGGACCCATCTCGCTGCACGTGGAGTACGTCACGGTTGGCGATTACGACAATGCGCTGGCAGCCGCGCAACGGGATCTCGCGTTCTTAAAGCGCCACTGGGAAACGCCGTGAACCGGCGCGCATTCATGCACGCCGCAGCCGTAGCGCCGCTGATGGCAGCGGTGCGGCCCAAGGGCGTCCGCGTCACCGAAGTGTCCATCGCCTTCGAAGAGCATCGTTATCGCGCGGCGTATGTCTTCGGCGGACGCGCCGTCGATCGCGCCACGTTGCTGAACGTCACCTGCATCGTGCGCACGCCCGGCGGACAGACTGCCCGCGGCTTCGGCTCGATGCCGCTGGGCAACCAATGGGCGTTCCCGTCGGCGGTCCTGACAAACGATCAAACGCTTGACGCGATGAAGCGTCTGGCGGACCGCCTGGCGCGCATCACTTCCGATTGCACCGAGTCCGGCCATCCGTTCGACCTGAATCGCGTCCTCGAGCCGGAGTATCTGAAAGCGGCGGCCGCGCTGACCGGCGAACTGAAGCTGGCCCAGCCTATCCCCACGTTGTGCACGCTGGTGACCGCCAGCCCCTTCGACGCCGCCATTCACGACGCCTACGGCAAACTCCACGGACGTAGTTGCTACGACACATACAGTCAGAACTTCATGACCCGCGATCTGGGTTGGTACCTGGGCCGCCGCGAATTCGCGGGCGAGTACATGGACCGTTACCTGCGCCGCGCGCCGTCGCCGCGCATCGCGTTGTTTCACTCCGTCGGCGCGGGTGATCCGATTGAACCGGGCGATGTGAAGCGGCCCATCGGCGACGGATTGCCCGAACACCTGGCCGAATGGATCGCTTACAACGGCCTCACGCATCTGAAGATCAAACTGAACGGCGCGGACCTGGCCGAGGACGTCGATCGCACCGTGCGCGTTGACCGCGTGGCATCGTCGGTGCGCGACCGCTGGTCGTATTGCCTGGACTTCAACGAGCGCTGCCGCAACGTGGATTACCTGATCGAGTTCATCCGGCTGGTGAAGGAGCGCGCGCCGCGCGGCTTCGAGCGCATCCTTTATATAGAGCAGCCTACGGCACGTGATCTGAAGGCCGGCAAGAACCCGATGCATGCAGCGGCCAAGCTCAAACCGGTTGTCGCCGACGAGTCGCTAGTGGATCTCGAAAGCCTGCTGCTGGCCCGCGAGATGGGTTACACAGGTCTGGCGCTGAAAGCCTGCAAGGGTCAAAGCCAAGCGATGCTGCTGGCCGCCGCCGGGCAAAAGTTCAAGATGTTCCTGACGGTGCAGGATCTGACATGTCCAGGCGCTTCGCTGATTCATTCGGCGGGCATCGCTGCGCGCGTCCCCGGTGTTGCCGGCCTTGAAGCGAACGCTCGTCAGTACATGCCAGCGGCCAACAAGCCGTGGGAGGATCGCCAGCCCGGATTGTTCCGGATCCGCGACGGGAATCTGGATACGTCGCGTCTTACCGGCCCGGGACTCGGCGCCGTGGAAGGATGATGTTCATGCGAATTG
>CAYPHP010000575.1:3310-3517 GCA_964410045.1 uncultured Acidobacteriota bacterium
CGGTCCCGGACTCGGCGCGGTAGTAGGGCAGGCATTCCTGCCTGCCCCCGGAGAACGCTCATGAGAATCGTTCTACTGCTGTTTGTGCTGGCGTCGCTAGCTTGGGCCCAGCCGGATTTTAGGGAACTGGAAAAAGTCGCCGCCGCAGAACTCCAGGAAACCAACACGCCCGGCGCGGTCGTGGTCGTGGTGAAAGACGACCGCGTG
>CAYPHP010000576.1:0-3515 GCA_964410045.1 uncultured Acidobacteriota bacterium
CACCTCGGCGTCGGCAATCTGGCGACAGTGTTCCCAGGGTTCGCTGCGCAGAAGTACTTGGGCGTGTTGAAGGCGTAGGTCTTCAACCACAAAGACCCAAAGGGCACAAAGAGCGGGCAAGCACGTCGGCGTGGTCAAGGCGCAATCAGTAGCGCGTAGAGCCCGGCAGCGATCACCAGCACCGGCCAGACCCACACCAAGTCAGCGCGCAGCGGTGGCAATGGGCACTCGCCGGATGGATCGAGACGCAGATAGGGAATGCGATCCCTCTTGGCGACGAAGTCTTCCACTTCATCCCGGATGTCCCAGGATTTGAGCGACCGCTTCCACATCCATAAGGGACCCATTCCCCGGGCGTGCCAATAGATCTTCCGCAGTTCCTCATCCGTGACCGTGCGGGCCACGGCGCCGAACGCGGGCCCGCGGGTTTCGACCGTGACCCGCGGATCGGCCAGGATGTTCTGGTACCACTGCGTGCGCTGACCCCAGCCGGCGCCGATGTAGATATGGCCGTCCAGCACAAAGTGCGCCAGCATAGTGTGGCGCGGCTGGCCTGACTTGCGACCTCTTGTGGTCAAAACCAGACAATGGAAGAGCCGCGCCCGCACCAGGAGCCGCTTCAGCCCCAAACGCCAGTAGAGCAGCGGCGTGCGCATCCATATCCGGCGCCACCCCCGGCCGGGGTGGGCGATCAAGAAGCGTCCTCTCTGCTGGGAAGGATCGGGAAGTGCGTCGGGCGGCATCGTAACACCTCGAGCCGGGAGCCATCTCAGAGGTCACCACGCTATCACGGCTGAGCCAACGCGACGCGGTTCTAATCGATTGAAAACAAAGACTCGGGCGGGTCCTTGACGAAAGCCCAATTCAGTGGTAGAATTAATAAATTCCCTTCGAAATTCCCATGGCCGTACCGGTGCGAGCCGGTAGCTGCGTCTGAAGGGAAAGAGAACCCTTGGTGGATACGATCATGAACCTTACCTGTGTGCGTTTGGGAGTGTTGTGTGTACTGCTGACCGGATCGGCCTTCGCCGCCGACATGGCGGGGACTTTGCCGTGGCCGGGCCTCCGAGCGCCGGGCAGCGACATCGTTTCCGTGGAGCGCCTGCGTCATCCGGCTCCGCCCGCCGCCGAACGCGAACTGGCGTTGGCGCGCAAAGCCCTGACCCGCGACGACGAGACACGCGCCCTCGATCACCTCGACCGCGCCCTGCGCGTCTACCCACAGTACGCGGAAGCCTACAGTGAGTTGGGCGCCGTTCTGCTACGCCGGAGTGAGGTATCGCGCGCGCTGGAAGCTCTGGAACAGGCCGTGGCGCACGATCCGAGGTCCGTAGAGACCCGCCTGAATCTAGGCATCGCCCAGTTGCAGTTCCTGATGCTCGACCACGCTGAATACTCCGTGCGGCAGGCCATCCGCCTCGATGCCGGATCGCAGAAGGCTCATTACCTGCTGGCCGTGATCCTGAACCAGAAGGGTGATCGCCCGGCTGCCGCCGCCGAGCTGCGTACGTACCTGAACCTCGACGGTCGGACCTACCGGGCCGTCGCGGAAGCCTGGCTATCCCGGCTGGAGCAGTAGACTTCAGCCTGTCCGCTCCTGGGACTGCTCTCTTCGTCCCCGAACACTGAGAGCAGTCCGTTCTCCCGCCTTTTCAACATCTTGCATTTGGCCCCCGTCTTGCCTTTCCGGGGGCATGGTCCGGACCCTCATCGCCGACGATCAGCCTGACGTGCTCGAAGCCCTGCGCCAGTTGCTCAAGGAGCAAGGCTTCCAGATCGCCACGGCGTCGTCGCCCGCCGGGATCCTGGACCAACTGTCGCGCCAGCAATTCGATCTGCTGCTGATGGATTTGAACTACGCCCGATGCACCACGTCCGGACGCGAGGGTCTGGACCTGCTGGCCAAAGTGCAGGAACTGGATTCCACGCTTCCCGTGGTGGCGATGACCGCCTGGAGCAGCGTGGACCTGGCGGTAGAAGCGATGCAGCGCGGCGTTCTAGACTTCGTGCAGAAGCCCTGGGACAACGCCCGCCTGGTGAGCAGCCTGTGCCGTCAGTTTGAAGTGGGTCAGACGCGCCGGCGGCTGGCGGCGGCGCAGCAGGAATCGGCGCAGGAAATCGAGGAAGCACGCGAAGTGGAGCAAGGCCTGCTGCCGAAGGCCCTGCCGGAAATGGCGGGAATCACACTCGCTGCCGGACGCCGTGCCGCCCGCGCGGTGAGCGGCGACTATTTTGACGCCATCCCGCTGGGCTCCGGGAAAGTCGCGCTGGGCATCGGCGACGTGATCGGGAAAGGGCTTCCGGCCGCGCTGTTGATGTCCAACCTGCAGGCCGCGGTCCGCGCCGGAAGCGGGACCGCCGCCAGTCCCGCCGAGTTGTGCGCCCGCCTGAACAACGCCATGCGCGAGAACATGCCCAGCGGCAAGTTCATCACCTTCTTCTACGCCGTTCTCGATGCCGAACGTCGCTCGCTGAGCTACTCGAATGCCGGACATGGCGCGCCGCTGTTGGTGCGGCGGAACGGCGAAATCGTTCGACTCGACCAAGGCGGCCTGGTTCTGGGCGTCTTTCCTGACGTGGTCTACAGCGAAGGCGCCGTCGCCTTGCAGCCCGGCGACCGCTTGGTGCTCTACACCGACGGGGTCACCGAAGCGCGCAATGCAGAAGGCGAGGAGTTCGGCGAGGACCGCTTGATTGCGGAAATCACGATGGCCCGGGCGCTCCCCGCCGCCCAGATCAAAGACCGCCTGCTGGCGGCGGTCAGCGCTTTCGGCGATCTCCACGACGACGCTACCCTGCTGGTCGCCGCGATCGAGTAGACAGCGCTTCCGCGCGAGCGATCGCCCATTCCCAACCGTGGCCGTGGTCTTCTATGCACCACCAAGCCGCCAGCACGCCTTGGGCGATGCCCCGGGCGCGGATTCGTTGGCGGTCAAGGTCCAGTTCGTCTGCCAATTGATCGACACACCCCACATTCGCGAGCAGCGGCCAAAGTTCGCAAGCCGGCTCCCCGATCATGCCCTTGGGATCGATGGCCAGCCAGGGCTGGCGTTCGGCGGCCAGGATGTTGCCGGGATGCAAGTCGCCGTGCAGCAGTACCGGCTCGCTCATCGAAGAAATAAGTTCGCGAAAGAGAGTCTCAGCTTCCTCAACCAGCCGGACCGGCAGCGGACCTGTGCCGCCGGAAAAACGCGCGCGCAACTTTCCAAGACCCGTGGCCCACTCGGTGATCGACGGAAAGCCGTGTGCGGGCGGCACGGGACGCCACAGTTGCCGCATCACTCGAACGGCAGCCGAGATGATGCGGCGATCATCTTCGAGTTTCGACAGCGGCGTTCCAGGTTTGAGGTGCTCCAGCAGCATCCGCCCTCGCTCGGGGTCCACCTTCAGCAGCCGGACGCAGCCGAGTCCGCCGAACAGGCGCAACGCTTCGACCTCGCTGCAAAACTCTGGGCCCGGTGTGCCCAGCTTGATCACGGCTGTGGCGCCGTCCGCGCAAACGGCCGGCGCGACAT
>CAYPHP010000577.1:0-3515 GCA_964410045.1 uncultured Acidobacteriota bacterium
CAAGGCTGTCCGCTTCAAACCCGGCAAGGAACTGCAGACCCTCCAGTAACCGGATCGAATCTGGGGCCCGTCCTTTTTTCATGAACGACCCGTATCGGCCCGCGGTTGATTTCCCTCCGCCGGACCCACTCGCGCAAGTGTGGGTGACCATGCCCAAGCGGCGCGTCTGGCTGCACGTCTTGCTTTTTCTGTTGACGGTGGCGACCACGCTAGCCGTCGGGGCACGCCTGGCGCACAACTTCAGCGCCAACCGGCCGGCCTACGACATGGAGCATGACTGGAACCCCTTCTCCGGCGTATGGCAGGAACCCGCTCGGCTGATCGACGGCCTGCCCTTCTCTGCCACCCTGCTGATCATCCTGCTGGTGCACGAAATGGGTCACTATTTGATGTGCGTGCGCTACGGAATCGCCGCCAGCTATCCTTATTTTCTTCCCGCGCCGACCATCATTGGCACGATGGGAGCGTTCATCCGAATCCAATCGCCGATCCGCACGCGCCGCGCGCTCTTCGATATTGGCGTGGCCGGACCGCTGGCCGGTTTCGTGATCGCCGTGCCGCTGCTGGCCGCCGGCGTCAGCCTGTCGGTGGTTTTGCCGCCGCCGCCGGAAAGCGCGTTTGGCAGTTCGATTCATTTCGGAAACCCGCCGCTGATGATCCTGATGCAGGCGATCTTTCATCCCGGCACCGCTTCCGGGAGTCTCTCATTGCATCCCATTGCCCGCGCCGCATGGGTCGGTCTGTTCGCGACGGCGCTGAACCTGCTTCCCGCCGGGCAGCTCGACGGCGGCCATATCGTCTACGCGCTCGACCGGCGCTGGCACCGGCCGGTGTCCCGCGCGACGGTCCTGGTGTTGGGGTTGCCGATGCTGGTGATCGGCGCAAGCTGGCTCGCAGGACTGCGCTGGCCGTCAGCGCTGGTCATCGCCGACGCCGTGGAACCTTACTACTGGTACGGCTGGTTCTTCTGGTCGGCGGTGCTGTTGTTCCTGGGTCCGCGCCATCCGGCGATTTACGATTCCACGCCTCTCGGCTCCGGACGCCGCCGCCTGGCCCTGGCCGCCCTGGCCGTCTTCCTGTTCTGCTTCACCCCCACGCCCTTCATCCTGTAGGGGCGGGCCCATCCCTGCCCTCTTGACAAGCCCGGGACATTGGTTTAATATTGAATCATTCTATGTTGACTCATTACCAGGGCACGGCCAAGGAGCGGCGGGCGCTGGGCACCTACATCAAGCTGCTCCGCGCCGCCGACTCGGTCCGCAACCGGGCCATGGACCACCTGACCGGCACGGGCCTGACCGCCAGCCAGTTTGGAACGCTGGAAATGCTCTTGCACCGCGGGCCGTTGTGCCAAAAGGCCATCGCCACGAAGCTTCTGGTCAGCGGCGGCAACATCACCATGGTGATCGACAACCTGGAAAAGCGCGGCCTGGTGGAGCGCCGCCGCAGCCGCGACGACCGCCGTTACGTCAGCGTGACGCTTACGGCCCCCGGCCGGCATCTAATCTCACGGGTCTTCCCCCGCCACGTGGTGCGGGTGGTGGAAGAGTTGAGCACGCTCACGCCGGCCGAGCAGGATCTGCTGGGCAACCTGTGCCGGCGTCTTGGTAAGAAGGAGGCGAAGCGATGAGCCGTACACCGAAGATCCTGGCGCTGGCCGGAAGCCTGCGCGCCGAGTCGTACAACAAGAAACTGGTGCAGATTGCAGCAGCCGGCGCGCGCCGCGCCGGAGCGGAAGTCACCTACATCGACTTGCGCGATTATCCGTTGCCGGTCTTCGACGAGGATCTGGAATCGAAGGAAGGCCTGCCGGCGAATGCCCGCAAGCTGAAGGACCTGTTCATCGGCCACGACGGATTTCTGATCGCCGCGCCGGAGTACAACAGCTCCATCACCGGCGTGCTCAAGAACACCATCGACTGGGTGTCGCGGCCGGTCAAGGACGAAGCGCCCCTGGCCGGATTCGCGGGCAAGGTGGCCGCGATCATGAGCGCTTCGCCGGGAGAGTTGGGTGGACTGCGCGGCCTGGTCCATGTGCGCGCCATCCTCGGCAACCTTCAGACTCTGGTGCTGCCCGACCAGGTTTCCGTCCCACGGGCCGCCGAAGCGTTCAATGAGGATGGCACTCTGAAAGACGCCCGCAAGCAAACAGGCGTCGACAAACTCGGCGAGAAACTCGCCGCTATTCTTGGGAGGCTACTATGATTACTCTGCGTCCAAGTAAGGAACGCGGCCATGCCAATCACGGCTGGCTGGACACCTACCACACCTTCTCGTTCAACACGTATTACGACGAGAAACACATGGGCTTCCGCAGCCTGCGGGTGATTAACGAAGACCGCGTCGCCGGCGGTGGCGGGTTCCCCACGCACCCGCACCGGGACATGGAAATCGTCACCTACGTGCTGGAAGGAGCGCTCGAGCACCGCGACAGCCTGGGAACCGGCTCGGTGATCCGGCCGGGCGAGATCCAACGCATGAGCGCGGGCTCAGGGATCCGTCACAGTGAGTTCAACCAGTCGAAATCCGACCCCGTGCATCTGCTGCAGATCTGGATTCTTCCGGAGAGGAATGGACTGAAACCGGAGTACGAGCAGAAGAAGGTTCCCTCTTCCTGGTCGCTGATCGCCTCGCCGGAGGGCGGCGAAAACGCCGTGACGATTCACACCGACGCGCGGATCTGGGCCGGCCGCATCGACGGCAGCGTGACACATGACCTGGATCCGGGACGGCACGCTTGGGTCCAGGTAACGCGCGGAAGCATCGAGTTGAACGATCACAAACTCGCCGCCGGCGACGGCGCCGCGGTGAGTGAGGAGAGCAAACTAGAGCTGAAAGGCGCCGGTGAAGCACTGCTGTTCGATCTGGCCTGAAGGAATCTCGCGCAAAGCCGCAAAGACGCCAAGGCAACTCTTTGCGGCTTAGCGTCTTTGCGCGAGGCTCTTTCCGAGCACGCCCTTCATCTCCGCCGGATCAATGCCCATCATCTGGATCATGGTGGGCGTGACGTCGCGCTGGTAGATCTCCGGCACGTTGGCGGCTTCACCCACCGCCGGCGTGCCCGGACCAAAGAGCGCCGTCCACATCTGCGCGGCTTCCGGTACCCGCTCCCCGTGGCTGTTCCAGTCTGCGAGCGTGCTGCCCCGGCCGTGGTCCGAAGTGATTATCACTGACGTATTGCCTTTGTATTCCGGCATGGAGTCGAGTGCCGCGAACAGCTCCTTCAGGCAGCGATCGAAGTAGGTGATCAGCGGCAGGACGCGGTCGTAACGCTTGTCGTGGGCCCAGTCATCTGTTTCACCGAAGGCAATGTACAGCACGCGCGGCTTCACGGTGCGCAGATATTCCATGGCCATCTCAAACGTGAAGACGTCGTTGCGCTCCCCGTTCCAAGGCGTGATGATCAGGCTCTGCAGCCGGCTCAGTTCGCGCATCTTTGCCGAGGGCCGCGGGCCGTCGTATTCGCGCACCCCGGCGTTGATGAAGATCGAGCCGGGAGTCTTCTCGGCAATCCA
>CAYPHP010000578.1:0-3504 GCA_964410045.1 uncultured Acidobacteriota bacterium
AAGGCCTTACGACGGTTCTTCGAGATCGATGCGGAACATCTGACCGTGGCAACGCTGTACGCTCTGAATCGCAGGGGTGCGATGGATGCGCGAACCGTACAACAGGCGATTCGGGACTTGAGCCTGGAGATCGACGAGGAGGCCCCGTGGCAGCACTGACCGGTAGGTCTGTCTGGTCTATTTAGTTTGTCTGGTTCATTTTGTTTGGGATCTCGAACCAAATAACCAAATAACCCAAATGAACTAAACAGACTACATGAACCAAACAAACGAAAGAAACACAGCCATGAGAGTCGAACTGCCGTTTCTGGCGGAAGGCGTCGAAGGCGGCGACGTGGTCCAACTCCTCGTCCGCGAGGGCGATCAGGTGACCGAGGGACAATCCCTGCTCGAGCTCGAGACCGAGAAGGCCACGGTGCCAGTGCCGGCACCGGCTGCCGGTAGAATCACCCGCCTACTCGTGCGCCAGGGTGATCACGTCAAGGTCGGTCAGGTGCTCGTCGAGCTGGACGGGGCCGACGGTGAGAAATCGAAGGGCCAGACGTCGACGCCGGAGAGACTGGAAGTCGTGCCGGCCTCGCAATCGCCGCCCGCTGCGGAGGCGACCGCCCCACCCTCCACTGCAGCGCCGTCGAAGACGGAGCAGCCGGCACGGGAGCCAGCTGAGCAAAAGTCTGCCGCGGTCGGGTCATCTTCCACCGGCGCCGCGATCCCTGCGCCGCCGTCCGTCCGCCGGCTCGCGCGCGAGCTGGGTGTCGATCTCGCGCAGGTGAAAGGCTCGGAAGCCGGCGGCCGCATTACCGCCGAAGACGTCAAAGCGTTCGTACGGGAACGCACCAGGCGCAGCGGCGCGTCACCGGGCAAAGACGACCGGGGCGGCAAGGTCTTTACGACCATGTACGGGACCGAACGGCGCGAGGCGCTCCCGTCGATCCGGCGCAAGATCGCAGCCAACATGACGCAAGCCTGGACGACGATTCCACATGTGCATCAATTCCAGGAGGCCGACATCACGGATCTGATGGAACTGCACAAGCGGTACGCGCCGGAATTTAAGAGGAAGGGCGCTACGCTCACGCTGACCAGCCTCTTCCTCAAAGCCCTGGTCCACGCGCTTAAGATATATCCGCAGTTGAACGCCACGCTGGATCTCACCAACGGCGAAGTCGTGTACAAGGATTACTACAACATCGGCGTGGCGGTGGACACGCCGGCTGGATTGATCGTGCCGGTGGTGCACCAGGTCGATCAGAAGGAGCTCTTACAAATCTCCCTCGAGCTTGCCGATCTCGCGGAACGTACCCGCAAGCGGGAAGTGAAGCTGGAAGAGCTGCGCGGAGCGACCTTCACGGTGAGCAACATGGGCGGGCTCGGCGCCGGTCCGTTCACGCCGATCATCTATCCGCCGCAAGTCGGCATTCTGGGCGTCGGGAAAGCCCGCATGACTGCGGTGTATCGCGACGGCCAATTCGTTCCGCGCCGGATTCTGCAGCTCTGCGTGGCCTACGACCATCGGCTGGTGGATGGAGCGGTAGGCGCCCGCTTCACCAACGAGATCGTAAAGGTGCTGGAAGACTTTCAGGGAATGTTTCTGGGATTGTAAAAACGGTCTATTTGGTCTATTTGGTTTATTTGGTTGGAAATCCGTAGTCCGGACCACTTGCATTCAATCAAACAAACCAAATGAACCAGACAAACCAAAGAAACCAACAAAAGGCCAAACGATCTGCACAACCAAACAAACCAAAGAGACCATATGAACCAGACCATCCGTTATGACGTCGCGGTGATCGGCGCAGGGCCAGGCGGCTATGCGGCGGCTTTCCAGGCTGCAGATCTGGGCTTGCGCACCGCCTTGATCGATCAGGATCCGCAGTTGGGCGGTACTTGTCTCCTGCGCGGATGTATTCCGTCGAAAGCGTTGCTCCATGCAGCCCGATTGGTGACTGAAGCGGAGGAAGCCAAGGGCTGGGGGATTCATTTCGACAAGCCACGCCTTGATTTGGAGGCGTTGCGCGGCCGCCTGAAGGCCATCGTCGGCAAACTTACCAAGGGGGTGCAGACGCTGGCGGGCAGCCGCAAGGTCGAGGTCATCCGGGCGCGGGCCTCGTTCAAGGATGCGACGACGCTGCGGCTCTCCGGCCCCGACCGGCAAGGGGAATTGTCGTTCGCCCATGCGATCCTCGCCACCGGCTCGCGACCAACGATGCCGGATGCTTTGAAGCTCGACGATCCGCGCGTGATGGATTCCACGAGCGCCCTCGGCTTGCCGGATGTTCCCGCGCGCTTGCTGGTCATCGGCGGCGGCTACATCGGCCTCGAATTGGGCACCGTGTATCAGGCGCTCGGCTCCGAGGTGACGGTGGTCGAAGCGCTGTCGCGCCTGCTGAACGGCGCCGACCCTGATCTCGTGCGGCCGCTGCAACAGCGCATGCAGCGCCGGTTTAAAGCGATCCTGTTGAATACCGAGGTGAAACATTTGGACGCCAGGAAAGAGGGTGTGGCCGCGACATTCAGCACGGTCGACGGAACGAGCACCGAGACCTTCGACCGCGTGCTCGTCGCCGTGGGACGAAGGCCCAACACGGAGGAGCTGGGATTGGACCAGACAAAGGTGACGGTCTCGCCGCAGGGCTTTGTCCAGGTCGATCGGCAGCTGCGCACGGCTGAGCCCACGATTTTCGCGATCGGAGACCTCGTCGGCGAGCCGATGCTCGCGCACAAAGCGACCCATGAGGGGCTGGTCGCCGCGAAAGTGATCGCCGGGCAGCCCGGATCGTTTGACCCGGCTGCCATCCCGGCCGTCGTCTTCACCGATCCCGAGATCGCCTGGTGCGGACTCACGGAAGAGGCGGCCAAGGCATCGGGACAAGCGGTGAAGGTCACGCGGTTTCCCTGGGCGGCCTCAGGACGCGCCACGACGTTGGACCGCAACGAGGGCGTCACCAAGCTGGTGCTCGACGCAGAGTCCGGCCGCATCCTCGGCATGGGACTCTGCGGCGTGGGCGCGGGCGAGCTGATCGCGGAAGGGGTCTTAGCGGTCGAGATGGGCGCGGTCGCAGAAGATCTGGCCTTCTCGATCCATCCGCATCCGACCCTGAGCGAGACGGTCATGGAAGCGGCTGAATCGGTCCATGGATCACCCACGCATCTCTTCATCTCGAAACGGTCTTAACGTGCGCGCGCTCCGCCTGCTCGATCTGACTCTGCCCTCGCCGGCCGAGAATCTCGCCCTGGATGAGGCGTTGCTGGATGAACTGGACGAACAGGGCGGCGATCCCGTGCTCCGCTTTTGGGAGAGCGACCGTCCCTTCGTGGTGCTGGGGCGGGCCTCCTGCTTGAACGACGACGTGCATCTTACCGCCTGCGAGGAAGACGGCGTCCCCGTCCTCCGGCGGGCAAGCGGCGGAGGCACCGTCCTCCAGGGACCGGGATGCCTCTCGTACGCGTTCGTGCTTCCGCTCGACCTGCATCCTCATCTCGCGAACATCCGCAGCACCAATC
>CAYPHP010000579.1:0-3496 GCA_964410045.1 uncultured Acidobacteriota bacterium
CGCAGGGCCATGGCCTACGCGTCCGACCAGCGCTTGCCGCCGAAACGCTTCTGGAGTTCGTCGTCCAGCTCGTCGGCGGAGTTGAGGATCTGGAACAGCGCCACCCGAAGCTCGTCCTCATCGAGGTAGTCGCCGAGCAGCGTGTGCCCGAGCGTCATGGACAGCATCCCTTTCGTCTCATCGTCGTCCCACACGCGGATGCTGCCGAACCAGAGGCTGGGCGACTCCCGGGCGAGGTATTCGTACAATGCCGGCGTGGGCTGCACGCCCCGCAGCAGCGGCGCCGAGACGCGAACCAGGGTCCTGGGCTCGCCGTCCTTGTTCTTGCCCCAGTCGATAACCTTGATGTGGACCTTGGTGCTCACGTCGGTGAAGCTCACCCCGATAAAGTCGCCCTCGAGCTGAATCCTGAGTCCCATCGGACCGGTCAACAGACGTTGCACCTTCATCATAGTTTGGTCAACAGTCGCCATTGCAAAGCCTCCTGTGCACAGTGCGGATCGAAGGAATGAACCGCTGGCTGAGCGCACTCGACAGCCGCTCTGGCGGAGCGCAAAAACACTGCGACCCAGACCGTCACGGTTTTCCCAGACGCTGCCCGCCAATCAGCGGCGGGAGCAATACTACGTACCGGGACGAGAGGCTGTCAAGTGCGAATCGCCGGTTGGCCCATCGCCGGTTTATAATCCTTGCCATGCGATTCGTCCTGATTTTGGCGCTGGCTTTGCCCTCGGCGGCGGCGCCGTTGCTGCAATGGAAGGCGGGAACCATCGAGACCCGCAGTTACCAGACCGCGGAGAGCGGAGTGCCGGGCGCCTCCACCTACACGCTGCGCGGCGTCATGCGCGACGGCAAGAAGGTGCTGGAAGTGGATGTGGTCACCAAGCGCACTCTGATCCTCGGGGGACAGGAAGGGAAACTGGAGACGCATTCGCTGACCTGGATCGATCCGGAGACGTTCGATTTCCTGGCCAGCCGCCTGCGGACGACGATGAACACGGCCGAGGCCAGCTACCTGCGCTCCGAGCGCATCGCGGGCGGCAAAGTGGAGATTCGCCAGAAACTGCGCGGCAGCCCGGAAGACGTCCGCACCGTGGACGTCGGCGCTCCAGTGATCGAGGAGAATGCGGTGCTGTTCTATCTCACGCGAGTGCCGCTACGCCCGGGCGTATCGGAACGGTTTCAGCGCTTCAGCGCCGCGCAAGGCCGCGTAACCGACGCCTTCATGACCCTGGAGAACGAAGGCGGCGCGCGGCGCATCCGCGTGGTCACCGACATCGCGCCCAGCGTCTATCACCTGCGCGCGGGCAATCCGCCGGTGATCGTGCGCACCGAGGTGGCCGGGACCGAGCAACTGAAGATCGTGGAGTAGCGCTTGACCTTGCGCGATTACCGGGCCGCGGATTTCGACGCGCTCTGCGCGATCGACCGTCAATGCTTCCCGCCCGGCATCGCCTACAGCCGCGGGGAGATCGCCGCAACGGTCGAGCATCCTGGAGCGATCGTGGTGGTTGCGGAGGACGCCGGCAAACTGGCCGGATTCGTCATGGCTATGCCGATGGATGGTAAGCGTGGCCACATCATCACCATCGACGTGCTGGCGCAGCATCGCCAGTGCGGTCTGGGCACGCGGCTGATGGACGAAGCGCACGCGCGCCTGCTGGCCGCGGGCAAGCGCCGCGTAACTCTGGAAACGGCGGTGGACAACATCGCCGCGATCCGCTTCTACGAGAAGCTTGGTTACAAGACCGTGCGGCGTCTCGAAGGCTATTACCTCCGACGCCTCGACGCCTGGCAGATGGCGAAGGAGCTTTGACCTGGGAGCGCGGGGTGCAAAATGCCCGCGCTCCCAGGCTGACAGACTGATAGAGTGAAAGACTGATCGACGCCCTGGGAGTCGCTATGCAAGCCAAGAAAGTGCTCTGGGTCCTGCTCTGTTTCACCCTGTGCTGTTCCGCACAAATCATCACCAGCATTGCGGGCAATGGGCAGATCGGATTCTCCGGCGATGGCGGACCGGCCACCGCCGCCTCGTTCTCCACCGTACTCGGGATTGCCTCGGATGCCGGCGGCAACTTGTACCTTGCCGACACCATCAACGGGCGCATCCGGAAGATCAGTGTGAATGGAACCATCACCACCATCGCCGGAACCGGAGCGCAGACCAGTACCGGGGATGGCGGCCCGGCGACCGCGGCGGGCCTCTACCCCGTCGCAATTGCGGCGGATGGCGCCGGAAACGTCTATTTCGTTGACGCCTCCAACCGGGTCCGGAAGATCGGCACGGACGGAATTATCCGGGCCTTCGCGGGAACCGGCGGTTTCGGGAGCGGCGGGGACGGCGGTCCTGCCACCAACGCCACATTCTCGTCGATCAGCGGCGTGGCTGCGGATGCCGCCGGCAATGTTTACATCGCCGATCAGGGCGCCCGCATGGTCCGGCGAGTGAGTCCGGACGGCATTATCTCCACTGTGGCTGGAACCGGCTTGTCCGGCTTCAGCGGCGATGGAGGACCCGCCACCAGCGCGAGCATCAGCCGTCCCGCGGCAGTGGCGGCGGATGGCGCCGGCAACGTGTTCATCAGCGACCAAGGCAATCACCGGGTTCGCAAAGTTTCCGGAGGCATTATCACCACGGTCGCCGGCAACGGAACCGGCTCGTTCTCCGGCGACGGAGGTCCCGCCACCGCCGCCTCGATCAACAGCCCGTACGGCATAGCGGTGGACAGCCTTGGAAACCTGTATATCGCCGATGGTGGCGGGAATCGCATTCGACGAGTCTCCACCAGCGGAACCATCACCACTTATGCCGGCGGCGGTACGGAGTACCCGGGAGACGGAGGTCCGGCCACCAGTGCTTTTCTCGCCGGGGTGATCAACCTCTGTACCGACTCGTCGAACAACCTCTACTTGGTTGACTTCGGACTCACCAAGATCCGCAAGGTCACTCCGACGGGCGGCGGGGGCGGCATTTCGTTTTCTGTCACGCCGCAAATTCTGGGCTTCAACGCAACGTCGGGAGCGCAGGTGGTCCTGCCGCAGCAACTGGCGGTTTCCAGCAACACTACGGGACTGGCGTTCACCGCGTCGGCCACCACGTCGATCGGCGGCGGATGGTTGTCGGTGGCGCCGGCGTCGGGATCCACGCCCGCAAATCTGTCGGTGAACGTGAACTCGGCCAACCTGCCCGGGGGAATTTACGCAGGCACAGTGACGGTGACGTCGCCCACCGCGACGCCATCCACTGTCAGCGTACCGGTGGTATTGACGGTCACCGCTACCGCGCAGCTCGCGGTCTCGCCGACGGTAATGATCTTCGAAGCGGTGGCCGGCTTTGGCAATCCGCCCTCGCAGAATCTGCGCATCGCCAACTTGGGGACCGGCACGTTGAGTTACACCGTGCAGCCCGGCCCGGTGAATCCCTGGCTGACCGTGTCGTCCACTTCCGGCAGCGCGACGCCCACTTCGCCCAGCACGGTGCAGGTGACCGCCAACG
>CAYPHP010000580.1:0-3496 GCA_964410045.1 uncultured Acidobacteriota bacterium
GCCATGTGATTGCCATGGACGATCAGCGCCAAGGGAAACGGACCCGGGCCGTCGGGATACCAGACGCGGGCCTGCAACGGAAGCTGTTTGGCGTCGAAGCCCCAGTAGCGGGTCCGTGCCCAGGCTGCGCGACCCTTCCAGGCGTCCAGGAGCTTTGATCCGTCAACCGGCTTCGTGCGCAGGGTGACGGCACTCCCGAACTCCTCTCGCTGGCGGTCGGAGCCGCTGCCATAAGTCAGCGTGCGCACGGCGTGCGGTCCGGGCTGCGAAGGATCGCCCAGCGTCAGCGGCGCGGCTCGATAGGCCGACTTGGTGGCGGCGTTCACTGCCGGCTTCAACGACGGACCCTTCCAGACGATCCAGGCAATGCATGCGGTTAGGCCGGCCAGACCCGCCAGGAAGCCGAACAGCGCGATGGCCCGGCGCGGCTGCGATGGCGATTGGATGCCGCCGACGCCTGCGCCGAGCAGTGAGGCCACGGTGATCACGCTCAAAGTGGCGGCCGAGCCTCCGGGTCCCGGACCACCGAAGGACAACAGCAGCAGCGCGCCGCAGCTTGCCAGGATCCATCCGTAGCGGACCGGCAGCTTGCCCAGCAGGAAGACCACCAGGACCAGCAGTCCACCAGCCAACCCGATGGCCACGGCAAGGGCCGCAAAGACCAGCAAAGCCGCCCAGTTGGGCCGGGCGGTGACCATCACGTAGCCCAACTGAACCAGGAAGATAAGGACGGTGAATCGTAGCAGGCTGGTCCCGGCCACCCGCCATGCTCGCGAACCAGGAGTCAGCGTCTGTTTCCAGCGTTTGAGTCTCTCGCGCATCCGCCGATGGTAGCACCGGAGAGCAGCGGGTCAGAGGTTGGCGGGGTAGCTGAGAGCTGATTGCTGAGAGCTGAAAGCCGGCTACCCGGCGGCGCGGCGTTGGACCCGGCTTGCAGGAGCGGCTTCGGCGGTTTCCCGGGCGGCCCGCTTGCGGAACATGTCGCCCTGCCGCGCCTCCGCAGCCAGGCGCTTGACCTGGTCCGTAAGGCACACGGCGATAATGGGTTGGCGGGAATTCTTCAATAAATCGATGATCTTCTTTTGGTTGTCTTCCAGGAAGATGTTCTTGCCGTCCGTCAACAGGTGGTAGTCGCTGGTGGACCGCAGCACATCGGCCAAACGACGCCCCAACTCCCGTTGCAGGAAGCGCAACACGCGCCGGATCTTTTGCAGAGAGAAGCCCTTCTGACGCAGCTCAGCGATCACCGTGACTTCAATCAGTTCTTCAAGGCGGTAGCGGCGGCGATGGCCCTGATGCTGCGGCGATACCACCCCACGCTCATCCCACCACTGCAGTTGGCGGGGCGTCACGCTGGCCAGTTGGGAAACTTCCTCGCTTGAAAACGTCTCCGTCGCTTTGAACATGGAGTTGCTCACCTGTTTGAAACAAGCTACCAGAGGATGGTTTGGAAAGGCAAGGGCCGGAAAACTGGCTAGTGTTGACTTGATAACTAGGGGCGTTATCCGCCGCCCACAAAGTGCACAATCTCCAGCCGGTCCTCGGGAGCCAGGCGCACCTGCTCCCAATCTTGCCGCCGCACAATCTCCCTGTTGCGTTCCACCGCCACCTTATCACGAGCCAGCCGGAGCGAGTCCACCAGGCGAGCCACGTCGATCCCGTCTTCCACCGGACGCCGTTCACCGTTGATGAGGATCTCAATCATCGATGCTGTTGCCGCATGATGAACTTCACGGTCTTCGTGGAACCCTGGGTCACTGCCCGGAACAGCACCGTGGCCGAGCCGGCCTGCGGCAGCAGAAAGGGAAGCTCGGCGATCCCTTTGGCGTCCGCGGTCCCTTCCGCGCGTTGCACTTCTTTCCCGTCCAGTTCCAGGCAGGCCTGCACCCGGCTGCCCGCCGGAGCCTTCAGGCGAAACAGCAGGCGGCCGTTCTCTTCCAGCGAGTCGGGGTTCAGTAGTTCTACCGTGAGTTGTTCGTCCGACGCCTCCGCAGTGCCTGGGACAAAGGCGCCCGACTTGATCGACTCCACCAACTCCCTATGCTGGTGGGTGACCATCTCCTTGATCTTTCCAGGAGTCACCGCCGCAGGATCGTAGGTGGTCCGGCGCTTGTCCAGGATCCGGCCTTTCAAGTAGATGACCGAATCGATGACCGGGTGCTTCGACCCGCGGTCCTCGGTCTGTACGTGATAGACCTTGTCCCCCACGGGAACATCCGTGTTGTACCCGAAGATCATGGTGCCTTTTTTGGACACGTTCTTCAGTCTTCCCTGGCGCTTGGGGGGGCGCTCATTGACAACGGCTTCCAGCGCTGGATATAGTAACTCGTTACTCAGCTCTGACTCGGCGGCAATTATATACCGGGCGCTGGAAGGCGGAGTCAGGATTTTCGATGCCCACGAACTACCTCGAACATTATCTCCCCATCCTGATCCACAGCGCCTTGGTGGTGGTGGTGGGCCTGGTGATGCTGGCGCTCTCGAGCTTCGTGGGCAAGCACAAGCCCACCCGGGAGAAGGCCATGCCTTACGAGTCGGGCATTGTCCCGGTCGGCGACACCCGCCATCCCATCGACGTCCGGTTCTACCTGGTGGCCATGCTGTTCATCCTGTTTGACGTTGAGGCGGTGTTCCTCTATCCCTGGGCCGTGGTCTACCGCAGCCTGGGCATGTTCGGCTTCGTGGGCATGCTGGTGTACATGACCATCATCCTGGCGGGCTTCTTTTACATCTGGAAACGGGGCGTCCTGGACTGGTCCAAGTCCGACGAGCACAACTAACTAATGGTCCCCGACGCCATCAAGGAGTTCCCCGACGTGCAGGCCCTGGAGAACCATCTCCCGGGCGCGATCGAGGGAGGCAAGTTTGATCGCGACGAGCTGACCCTGGACATCGCCGCCGGAAAGATCATCGCCGCCTGCGAGTTCCTGCGCAGCCATCGCGGCTTCGACATGCTTTCCGACCTCACCTGCTTCGACCAGTACCCGGTGGAGCCGCGGTTCCAGATTGTCTATCATCTCTATTCCGTCCGCGAGCATCGCTATCTGCGGTTGAAGGCGCACCTCTCCGGCGACGATCCCCGAGTGGAAACGGCGGCCAGCGTTTGGCCGACGGCCGGCTGGTTTGAGCGCGAGGTCTTCGACCTGTTCGGCATCTTCTTCACCGGCCACGCCGACCTGCGCCGCATCCTCCTGCCCGACGCCTTCGAGGGCCATCCGCTGCGCAAGGACTATGAAGTGGAAGGACCGCGCTGACCATGTCCAGCGGCGTGACCATGGAACGGACGGCTCCGAACCTGCTCACCCTGAGCATGGGTCCGCAGCATCCCTCCACACACGGCGTGCTGCGCCTGGTGCTGGAACTGGACGGCGAGATTATCGTCAAGTGCACTCCGGACATCGGCTATCTGCACACCGGCATCGAGAAGACCGCCGAGGCTAAGACCTACCACCAAACCATCACGCTCACCGACCGCATCGACTACCTCTGTCCGCTG
>CAYPHP010000581.1:0-3496 GCA_964410045.1 uncultured Acidobacteriota bacterium
GTCGCGCGAGAACTTGAAGGGCACCCCGGGTGGCAGATCGTAGGCGTCTTCGATATGCAGCGGCTCACCGGTCAGCGCGACGTAGGCCGAGATCCGGCTCTTGTCGATGGGGATGGTGAACTCCTTGAAGGGCACCATCACGCTGTCGTTCTGGGTTATCGCGAACCGCAGGTGCTTCTCGCCGCGTTCGTTCTCCTCCAGCAGGTACAGCGACCCGGCGTCGGACTGGGTGATCTCACGGCTCTTCTGCAGGATGAGCTCGAGGAGCCGGGCGGTATTGCGCTCGGCGGAAAGCGCCGCGCCGATCTTGTTCAGCTCATCGATTTCCCCGTAGGCCCGGGTGAGGTTGCTTTCCAGCTTCCGGCTGCGGCGCGAGAGCACCAGGTTCTCGACCGCGGCCATAACCATGCTTGGGGACACCTTCGGATGCAGCGGCCGGCTGAGAAAGGCAAAGATCGGGAAGCCTTCAGCTTCCTCCGGCGGTTCGGTCTGGCCGGCCTCCAGCACGCAGATCACTCGCGCCAGGTTCGCTTCCACCGCTTCCCGCACCTTGTCCTGAAACAGATCCGGGGAGTTGCCCAGAAGCACGCAGGAGATCAAGGGGTTGAAGGCCGCTGCCGACGGCAGCGCTGTGCCGGCGGGCAGAACCCGCTTGAGTTCTTCGGAAACCGGGCCCGTGGCGAGCCAAAAGATCTGCGCCCCTACCCCGGTGTCGACGACGGTCGAAGTGATCATGCTCAGTCGGCGCACTGCCCCTTTCGGCGCCCGGCCCTGGTTGGCCGGTCCGCCGACATGACTATACTCCAAAGAGGGAGGCGGATTCTAGTGCCGTACTCGGCTGGACGAACGTCGGAAAGTCGGGTTCTGGAAGGGAACCGACATGCTCGTCTTTACTAATGTAGAGGCCGAGAAGCAGAAGTACGTCCGCGTGACTGGCCATGTCAGTGACCTCACGCTGAACGTCGGCGAATCGTCCCGTACGGTTCATCTTGACTAGCGCCGAACTGGCAACAGGTGAAGGTCACATGTCTGCAAGGGACACGAGCGGGGTGTCATCTGCGAGGTCTGAATTGCGGTATCGAATCAACTAGCTGGCAATGGAAATCCTCCCTTGAAAGCGACCGGCAACAGTAGCTTTCGTCGCAGTTACCCCAAGGGCAGTCTAGCTGCTGTATTGGTCCGAGCGGAATTCCTAACGGGGCCGGTCAGACGGCGCAGGACAGTCGCATCGATCGCAGGCATTCTGCGAACCGCGGGTCACCGCGCAGGCCGTCCCAATCCGGCGCGACCGCCAGGTGAACGAGTGCTGGGTCGCGATCCGCGATGGCCTGGTCAAGGCAGTCGAACGCTTCATCGAGCCGGCCTGCTGCCCCATACAGAATGGCGCGAAAGAATGCCATCTTCAGCAAGACGTCGAAGTCCAGTTGCGGGTTCGTGATCTGATCCGCCATGAATCTTCTCACCCCGGAGAGGCCGGCCGTCGCGTACACCACCTGCGTATCCGCGCTGACCTGCTTGATCACCGCCACCCTCTCTTCGGGAAAGCCCCACGCGATGGCCTGGCTGACGATCCAGGCCGCGAATCTGCCGACATCCCCGATCATCCAAAAAACGTGCGTAATGAATTGGCTCGCCAGCACATGTTTCGGGTCGATCTCAAGAGCTCGCCGAGCCCAGACCTGCGTCTCGTCGTACTTCCGCTGATGCCAATACGAGATGGCGATCTGCACCAGAACGCCGGGCAATCGCGGATCGCGTGCGAGCGCCTGTTGCTTCGAACGCAGCCCATCGTCGAGCCGTCCAAGCGCTTCCTGTAGCGACCCATACTGCAGGAGCGCCTCGGTATGATCCGGATTGATTTCGAGTGCACGGCACAGGCTGCGTTCCGCCGCCGCCCAGTCCCACTCGCTCAGAAAAAGGACCGTGCCAAGGGCAACCTGCGCGTCCGCCGAGGCGCTGTCCATCGCCAGCGCGCGCAAGGCGGACGCTTTCGCCTCTGTAAACGCTTCCTTGTGCGGCACGGCGCGAAACACTGCTTGCTGGCACTGTGCGCGCGCCAAGCCGGCGTGCGCCGGTGCAAAGGTCGGATCGATGCCGATCGCGGAACGAAAGGCGTCCACGGCGGCAGGCAACTCGAAGTACGAGCCTGACAACAGGTGAGACCGGCCGCGGCCGACCATCTCGTAGAGTTCGACGGGTCGCGTTATGGCGCTGGGTGTGAATGGCTTCTCGCCGGCCAGATCGCACGTGACTGCAGCGATGAAGCGGTACCCTGATCGCACCACCGTTTCGATGTAGGCCGGAGGCCGCGTGTCGTCGCCGAGCGCCTTGCGTAGTGCGGCCACGTGAACATTGAGAATGCCTTCTTCGACAAACGACTCGGGCCAAACCTGCGCCAGCAATTCGTCCTTGGTCACTAACCGCCCCGAATGCCGCACCAACACCACCAGCACATCATAGGCCTTCGGTGACAAGCGAACGGTTTCGGCGCCGCGCACCAGCCGCCGCTCTCCCACGTCCAGCGCGAAGTCGTTGAAATGAAATACTTCCCGGCCGGCCATTGAGGTTTCGGCCAATCTTAACAACTCCTTCGGGACATGTCACGGCCCGGCTACTACTGTGGACACATGGAGGGGGATTCACGAAATGAGCACACGATCGTCGGTCGCCGTCATTCTGATCTGTGGATTCACATCCCTATTGCACGCACAAGCTCCAGCAGGGCCACCCAAGCCTGGTCCCGAACACCAGAAGTTGGAGTACTTTCTTGGCAAATGGACGGTGGAAGGCGAGATTAGGGCCAACGAGTTTGTGCGGGCCGGTAGGACGGTCAGCACCGAAACATGTACCTTGGGGCCGGGGGGATTCTATCTTGAGAGCCGCGCTGAAGGCCAATTGCCGACGAGACTCGCCATCATCGCCTACGACAGCCATGCGAAGGTTTACACATCCTATTACGCCAACAGTGGCGGACTCGTGGGTATCGGCACAGGAACGGTTAGCGGAAATACTTGGACGTGGATGGTCGAAGACAAGTGGTTGGGCAAAGCCGTCAAGGGAAGAACTACAGTCACGATATTATCGCCCACTGAGTATACGAGCAAGTATGAAATGGCCGACGAAAAGGGCGGTTACACACCCCTCCTGGAAGGCAAAGCCACCAAAGACGCGCGCTAGCCACAGCTAAGTGGCTTCCCCGGCGGCGTGTGGCGCGGCGGTGGAACTTCCGAGCGCGGCGGAGGTAGGAGCATGAGGAAATACAACCCGCCCGCCAGCGCCCGTCGGCAGCCGATTCTGTCAGCGGTTGCTCGCCCATTTGCGGTACTGCTCGGCGACGCCCGCCTCCTGGGCGTTGCCCGCGTGGATCCAGATGCGGTAATGGAAGGTCACACTCTTGCCCGGCTCGATGGTCATGCTTCCGTCACGGGTCTTGTCATTGTAGAAGTCGCGTTCCCCGAAAGGATTGACCGCGAACAGACCGTAGGCGCGGGCATGC
>CAYPHP010000582.1:0-1016 GCA_964410045.1 uncultured Acidobacteriota bacterium
TGGTCTTTGCCAATTTGAGCTTCAGCGATCTGAATGAGCCCGGATACGGCAAGCGAGCCGCGGCGCGCCTGGAACAAGACGTCAAGAACGGGGCCAAAGGACTGAAGATCTTCAAGAATCTGGGCATGGACCTGAAATACGCCGACGGCCGCCGCGTCCCGACCGACACACCGGACCTCGACGAGGTTTGGGAAGCGTGCGGACGCCTGGGCATTCCGGTGCTGATCCACACCGCGGAGCCGGCGTCCTTCTTCGATCCCATCGACAAATACAACGAGCGCTGGCTGGAACTGGTCACGCGTCCGGGGCGAGCGCGGCCCGCGGATCGCTACCCTCCGTTTGAAACTTTGATGGCCGAGCAGGAGCGCGTCTTCGCCAAGCATCCCAAAACGAAATTCATTTCCGCGCACCTGGCATGGCGCGGCAACGACCTGGCCAAGCTGGGCTCCAAGCTCGATCGCCTGCCCAATATGTATACGGAAATCGGCGCCGTGCTCTACGACCTGGGGCGCCAGCCCTGGACGGCCCGCGAATTCATGATCAAGTATCAGGATCGCGTGCTCATGGGCAAGGACGCCTATGAGGTCAGCGAATACCCTTACTATTTCCGGGTGCTGGAGACCCGCGACGAGTATTTCGATTACTACCGGAAGTATCACGCCTTCTGGCAAATGTACGGCCTGAACCTGCCCGACGAGGTCTTGAAGAAGGTCTACTACAAGAACGCGCTGAAGCTGGTACCCAGCATCCCCGCGGCCGGCTTCCCGCAGTGAAGCGCGGCTCATTCTGCGCGCTGCTTTTTCTGCTGGTTTTCCGGTCGGCGGAGGCGCAAGGTCCCGGCAATGTCCTGATCGTGGTGAACTCCACGTCTCAGGTCTCCCGGGAAATCGGAGAGTACTACCGGGAGAAACGCGGAGTTCCTGCTTCTCAAGTCTGCCGGATCGCGGCGCCCGAACAAGAGCACATCGACCGGGCGGCATTCGACAACAACATCCGGCGGCCGCTCATGGAATGTC
>CAYPHP010000582.1:1026-1955 GCA_964410045.1 uncultured Acidobacteriota bacterium
GGCTTGCAGGACCGCGTGCTCTATCTGGTCCTGACCAAGGGCGTGCCGCTGGTGATTGACGGGCAGGGCGGCCAGCCCGGCGATCAGGCCAGCGTGGATTCCGAACTGACCTTGCTCTACCAGGACCTGATCAGCCGCCAGCATCCCTTGCGCGGCAAGGTGCAGAATCCGTACGCGCTGAAGAATGCCCAAACCAGCCCCATGGTCCGCTTCAGTCATCGCGAGTTTCCGATCTACCTGGTGACTCGACTCGACGGGTACGGCGTCGCCGAGGTCAAGGCGCTGATTGATCGCGGCCTGCGCGCCAAATCGGAAGGGCGCTTCCTGCTCGACCTGAAGCAGGACGACGAGACGCCGGGAAATGTGTGGCTGCGCCAGACCGCCGACCGCCTGCGCGCGGCGGGCATCCCGCCGGCGCGCATCACTCTCGAGCAGTCGCGCGTTTTTTCTACCGGTGAGTCCGGCCTGCTGGGATACGCCAGTTGGGGGTCTAACGATCCGGCCAACAGTTCCCGGTACTTGAAGCACAAGTGGGAGCCCGGCGCGTTGCTGGCGGAATTCGTCTCTACCGATGCGCGCACGTTTGAGCGCCCTCCCGAGGGCTGGAACATCGGCAAGTGGGACGGTCCCAGAAGCGCCTTCTACAAAAACACGCCCCAGTCGTTGATCGCCGACTACCTGGCCGAGGGCGTCACCGGCGCCGCCGGGTACGTTGATGAACCCTTCCTGCCGGCGTGCGTCCGTCCGCAGATTCTTTTTCCCGCGTACGTCAGCGGGTTGAACCTGGCCGAAAGCTTCTATTCCGCCCTGCCGGATCTGAGTTGGAAGGCTGTGGTGATCGGCGATCCTCTGGTCCAGCCGTTTCCGCGTCCTCCGCTTCCGGAACAGGAGGCCAATCCTCCAATCGATCCGGAGACCAAGTTTCCGGC
>CAYPHP010000582.1:1965-3488 GCA_964410045.1 uncultured Acidobacteriota bacterium
CTTGTGGGCCTACAGTCGCGATTCCTGGGGGAGAAGGAAGAAGTGATCGAGTTGCTGCTGGCCGCAGAGCGCCACCGCGAGGAAGGCGATCTGCAGGCCGCCCGCCGCACCGCCGAACAGGCCCTGACCCTGAATCCGGACTCGCTGGCAGCCCTGAATTCCGTTGCTGTACTCACCGCGGACAAGCAACGAAGCATGGCCCTCTATCAAAGAGTGGTCGAGCGCAGTCCGCGCAACGTGGCGGCCTTGAACAATTTGGCGTATGCGCTGGCCACGTCGGGCCGCGCGCAGGAAGCTTTGCCGCTCGCCGCCCGCGCCATGGACATCACTCAAGGCGGTACGGACTACATCCAGGACACCTACGGCTGGGTGCTCTACATGTTGGGCGACTACAAGGGTGCCTTATCGCATCTGGAGAAGGCGGCTGCCACCATGCCTGCGAACGCCGTGGTGTCCTACCATTTGGGCGTGTGCCTGATGAAACTCGGTCGCGCTACGGAAGGTCGCGCGCACCTGGAGCGCGCGCTCACGCTGAACCCCGACGCGGAAACGGCGGCAGCCATCCGCAAGGCGTTATGAAGGACATCACGATCCGGCCGGCGCGCGACGAGGAGCGAGAGTGGTGCGCGCAGTTGATGGCCTCGTCCGAGCCGTGGATTACTCTGGGTCGGAAGCTCGAGACTTGCCGCAAAGTGTTTACCCGGCCCGGCTATGAGTTGTTTCTGGCTTGTTCTGGCGCCGGACCCATGGGATTCGTACTGTGCCATCCCTACGGCGCAATGAGTTCGCCGTACATCGCCACCATCGCCGTGGATCACGCGGCGCGCGGGCAAGGCGTAGGTCGCCGGCTTCTCGAGTACGTTGAGCAACACTATCGCGGACGTCGCCACCTGTTCCTGTGTGTTTCCTCTTTCAATCCTCGCGCGCGGCAACTCTACGAGAGCGTCGGCTACCGTGCGGTCGCGGATCTCGAAGGCTACATCGTTCCGGACGCCTCTGAGATTTTGATGCACAAGAGGCTGGAGTGAAGGGCTCGCGCGGCTTGGTTGGCCTGCTGGCCTTGACCGCCAGCGCCGCCTACCTGGCTCGCGTGAATCTCTCGGTGGCCGGAACGCTGTTGATGCCGGAGTTCGGGCTGAGCCAAGTGCAATTGGGCCGGGTGTTCAGCGCATTTCTGCTGGGATACACGCTGTGCATGGCGCCCGCCGGATTTCTGCTCGACCGCTTGAATCCGCGGCGCGTGCTGGCCGTGGCGGCGGCCTTGTGGGTGATCGGCACCGGACTGACGGCGGCCGTCACCGGCGCCGTCTCGCTGCTGGCTGTGCGATTTCTGCTCGGGGTCGCCGAAGCCCCCACGTTTCCCGGATCCGCCAAACTGATTTCCCGCGAGGTGTCGCCGCTGGCGCAAGGCCGCGCCAACGGCATCGTCCTGGCCAGCATCGGGCTGGGCTCGGCCGTCGCGCCGTGGCTGGTCACCACGCTGATGACGCGCTGGGGTTGGCGTGTCGCGGTGGCGGCCACTG
>CAYPHP010000583.1:0-3484 GCA_964410045.1 uncultured Acidobacteriota bacterium
CTGCTGGTGGCGCGGTTTCTGGAGGAGTTTGAGAGTCGATACGAGCGTCGCATCCGCCTGGATGACGGCGGGCTGCGGCTGCTGGTCGGGTACGCCTGGCCCGGCAACATCCGCCAGTTACGCCACCTGTTGGAACGGCTGGTCATCCTGTCGAGCGCCACGGTGATCGACGCGGCGCAGGTCGCCGGCGTCCTGCCGCCGGTCGACCCGGGTGACCACGCGCGGCCAGCGGCGCCCGTGGCCATCGTCGAGAGCTTGAGCGACGTGGAGGAGGAGCAAATCCGCAAGGTCCTCGCGGCGACGGCGGGGAACAAGACCAAGGCCGCCGAGATCCTGGGCATCGAGCGCAAAACGCTGTACCGCAAGCTGGCTCGCATGGAGGGTCGCGAGGCGTAGGGTACAGGCGGCTGCAAAACGAAGCCAAAGTCATGATAAGTGGCTTGTAATGTGCCACTTACGAATCGGAAGCGCTCCGGGCTAGTACGAATTGCCTAACCCCTGTGTTTTCAGTCACGTAACAAATTGCCCCTTTCCGTCCTTTTCTGCCCCATCGTCGATTCCCTATGTGATTGATTCTACTTGGCCGAGATCTTGGTGGTTGAAGTGCTCTTACCACGGTGGTTCAGATGCTACCTCTTCAACCTGCCTCTCTGTTGCTGGCAGCAAGATCGCCCCGAAAGCAGCAGAGAGGCGGATCTTTTCGCTTCGGAGAGAGCTGAGTGCGGCTGGCGCTGACAATTCGGGTGGTGACCCTCGGCATCCTCTGCCTTCTCGGTGGCGAAACGACCGCGCAATCCTCCCAGCCGATCCCCTGGTTCATCCAGCAGCGTGTCTACCCCGGCGGGATCGTCTCGGATCAGGCGCTGATGAAAGCCCTCCAGCGACGCCAGGCCATGGAGACCAGCCTGGCGACCCTGGACGCTGGATCGCCGCCTCCTGCGCCGACCGCCACCTGGACCCAGTTGGGACCGAGTGGCGTGCTTGGCCCCGAAGGCCCGTTGAGCGGACGCGTAACCGCCGTGGCCACCGATCCGGCCAACCCTGACAACGTTTACCTGACCGCCTCAGGCGGCGGCGTGTGGCGATCCACCGATTCCGGCAATAGCTGGCTGTCGTTAGGCGACAACCTGCTGACGCTTTCGAGCGGCGCGCTGGTGGTGGACAATCGCAACGGCAACATCTATTACGGCACCGGCGACGCCACGCTGGGGGTTTACGGCGCGGGCGTCCTGCGCTCCAGCGACGGCGGGGCTTCTTGGCAGCAACTCAGCCCGCAGTTCAATCGCGGATACATCCTGCGCATCGCCACCAGCCCTCAGGATCCCCGCAAGTTGTTTGCGGCGCGCGATACCGGACTGTGGCGCAGCGACGACGGCGGAGATTCCTGGAACCGGCTGCTCGTCGGCTTCGCTTCCGACGTGGTGGTGGACCCGGTGAATCCTCAAGTCATCCTGGCGGCGATGGGCAATCCGCTCGGCGCCCAGAGCAACGGAGTGTTTATCAGCTACGACGGCGGATCGTCGTGGAGCAACGTCGGTGGAATGCCCACGGGGATCACTATCGGGCGGATCAGCATCGCCAAGTGCGCGGGCAATCCGGCGGTGGCTTACGCCCTGGTGGCTCGCTCCGGGAACTTCGCTCTCGACAGCCTGTACCGCTCCGACGATTCCGGCGCCAACTGGCGGCGGGCCACCGCCCCTCCCAACCTTTTCCTGAACGGCCGCTTCAGCCAGGGCAACCAGAACAACGTGATCGCCGTGGACCCGCGCTCTCCGGACCGCGTGTTCGTGGGGGGCGTCGAACTCTATCGCTCCTTCGACGGCGGCTTCTCCTGGACCGCGCTTTCCATCCGCAACGGCACGCGTCAGATTCACGAAGCCATGTTCTCCATCGCTTTCCGGCCCGGCAATCCCGAGACCATGTACGTGGCGACGGAAGGCGGCATTTACCGCTCGAACGACGGAGGAGATTCCTGGACCAATCTCAACCGGGCGCTGCCGATTACCCAGTTCAACGGAATGACGGTCAGCAATGGGGCCGGGGCCGTGATTGGAGGGACGCAGAGCCACGGCGTCATCCGGCTCTCCGCCGACTTCAGCGTATGGGACCAGTTGCTGCGCGGCGACGTAGGCTCGGTGGTGGTAGATCCGAATAATCCCAACACCATTTACGGCGCGCGTCCGCTGATCCAGCCGATGCGCTCCCAGGACGGCGGCGCGACTTGGACCCAGGCCTCGCAAGGCATTTCCCAGGGCGATGGCGTCGGTTATTATCCGCCGCTGGTGAGCGATCCATCGAATGCGCTGCAAATGTTCTTCGGCACTACGCGAGTCTGGCGCTCGCTCGACGGCGGTGATAACTGGAGCGCGATCAGCAGCCCGTTGACCTCCGGCTTCCTGACCGCGATCGCTGTGCCCGCCAGCGGACGGATCGTGTACACAGGCACCAGCGACGGGCGCGTTTTTAGCACCCTGGACCTGGTGAATTGGATTCCCGGCGCCGGCGTTCCCAACCGGGTGATTACCAGCATGGCCGTGGATCCCCGCGCTCCCACGCGCGCCTTCTTTACCGCGTCGGGCTTCGGCACGGGTCACGTATTCCGCACCCAGGACGGCGGAGTCACCTGGATGGACATCAGCGGCAACCTGCCCGATGCTCCGGCCAACGCCATCGTCGTCGATCCGAACGGGCCTTTGTATGTGGCCACCGACGTCGGCGTTTTCCGCAGCGAAGACCTGGGCGGAACCTGGACTTCGTTCAACCTCGGATTGCCCAACAGCTTCGTCACCGCGCTGGCGCTGGACTCGGCATCGTCCACCTTGATCGCCGGAACCTACGGCCGGGGCGCGTTCCAGGTGAGCCTGCGTCCCACCGGGTCGGCTGCGCCTGCCATCCTCTCGCGCGGCGTGGTGAATGCTGCCAGCTTCTCCGTGGTGCTCACACCGGGGGCGATGGCCACCATGTTTGGATCCGGCCTGGCGCGCGAGAGCGTGGCCAACAGTTCCCTGCCGGTGGCCCGGTCCCTGGCCGGCACATCGGTAACCGTGAACGGCGTGGCCGCGCCGCTGTTCTTTGTTTCCCCGAATCAGATCAATTTCCAGTTTCCTTTTGAGGTCACTGGATCCGGAGCGAACGTAGTGGTCACGACACCAGACGGGTCGGCGGCCGCTTTTGTGCCGGTGGCGCCTGCTGCGCCCGGCATCTTCGTCGGATCCGTGGCCCACGCCGGTGGCCGCGCAGTGGACTCCAGCAACCCGGCTACCGGCGGCGAAATCCTGACCATGTACGCCACCGGCCTCGGCCTGACCACTCCGGCGGTGGCTTCCGGCTTGGCCAATCCCAATGTCGCGGCTCCCACCGTCCTGCCAGTCACAGTGACGATGGGAGGTTCCGCGGTGAGCGTGCAATATGCCGGCTTGGCGCCGGGCCAGGTGGCTTTGAATCAGATCAATATTGCGGTGCCACCGGGCCTGAGCGGTGATGT
>CAYPHP010000584.1:0-3482 GCA_964410045.1 uncultured Acidobacteriota bacterium
GCGCGTGGCTTCAAGCTCCAGCGCCAGTGAGTCGCCGTGCTTCTTCAACTTCTGCGTACGGCGCTGCGCGGGACGATAGTCGGCTACTGCTGCGGCCATGATCACCACCGTGGCAGCTTCCATCCGATCGAGGACCGCCCGGGCCATCTCCTCAGCCGACCGTACCGCCGCAAACTCGACGCCATCGGGCGGCTCGAGCGAGGTGGGTCCGCTGACCAACAGCGTGCGCGCGCCGCGCCGTGCCGCGGCCGCCGCCACGGCGTAACCCATCTTGCCGCTGGATCGGTTGGTCAGGTAGCGGACCGGGTCAATGTCTTCGCAGGTCGGCCCGGCACTGACCAGCACGGTCTGTCCCTCGAGATCGCGTACCGGCGTCAGGATTTCCTTCACCGCCGCGACGATGGCTTCGGTCTCCGCCAAGCGTCCAGGTCCGGTCATGCCGCAGGCCAGGTATCCGGCGTCGGGGGCCACCACGCGGACGCCGCGAGCGCGCAGAGTGGCCAGACTCTCCTGCGTGGCAGGATGCTCCCACATGTTCACATTCATGGCCGGCGCCACCAGCACGGGCGCCTTGGTCGCCAAGTGGAGCGTGGTCAGGAAATCGTCGGCGATCCCGTGGGCCATTTTGGCCAGCACGTCGGCGGTGGCCGGAGCCACCACCAGCAGGTCAATGGTCTGCGCCACGGCGATGTGCTCGATGGCGCTGTCGATGTTGGCTTCTCCGCCCTGCGGCCCGGCGAACAGGTCGGTGATCACTTTGCGTCCGCTCAGGGATGCCAAGGTCAGCGGGGTGATGAACTCGCGCGCCGCGCGAGTCATCACCACCTGCACCTCAAAGCCGTGCTGCTGAAGTTGGCGGACCAACTCCGCGGACTTGTAGGCAGCGATGCCTCCGGTCACCCCGACGCAGACGCGGGCCACGCTGGATTACTCCTCAGGTTCCGGCTCTTCAGCCGCCTTGGGGTTGGTGATCTCGTAAGGCACCAGGCCTTGCAGGACCTCCTCCTGGGCCACGCGGGTCGACTTGCGGGAAATACTCTCGGTGAGCGGACGGGCGCCGCCCATCAATTGACGCGACCGGCGCGCCGCCACGTGCACGAACCGGAACTTGCTGTCCACCTTGTCCAACTGTTTCAACGTATCGCTCAAAGTTTGTTTGCTCCTTGCTCGGTTAAGTGAAATGTCTTCAAAATCGGCTCAATCTCCGCCTGCACGCGGGCCGTTCGCCGCGACTCGGCCAGTTCCATCCAGCGTCGCGCCGTCGGATCCTGGGCGTCGCCGTTGCCGTGGCGCCGCTTCCATCGTTCCGCGAGAACGATGGAGTTGAGGCATTCGGAAGCCCTCTCCAGGTTGTCGTTCACCAGCACAAAATCGTAGCTCCCGTATCCCGAAATCTCCGTCGCCGCCTGCTTCAACCGCCGTTCGATCACATGATCGGGATCGAGACGCCGGTATCGCAAGCGCTGCTCCAGAACCTCCCGCGACGGCGGCAGGATGAACACCGAAACAGCGTCCGGCACAGCTTTCTTCACCTGCGCCGCGCCTTGCACATCGATGTCCAGCAGCAGGTCGGAGCCGGAGGCCCGGGCCTGATCCAGAAAGCGCCGCGACGTGCCGTAATAATGCGTCCCAAACACCACGGCATGCTCCAGAAACTCGCTGCGCTCCAGCCGCTGCCGGAATTCCTCCGGCGTGACGAAGCAGTAGTCGTGACCGTCGCGCTCGCCTTCCCGCGGTTCCCGCGTGGTGTAGGAGATGGAAAAAACCAGCTCCGGCACCTGTTCCAGGAGCAGCCGCACCAGCGTCGATTTCCCCGAGCCCGACGGGGCGGATACGATGATGACGTTGGTCTGGTTCATTCCGAAACAGCGCTATTGTAGATTCTGCACCTGCTCGCGCAACTTTTCAATCTCTGCTTTCGCCTGGATGGCCAGGTCGGTGATCTCCAGACCCACCTGCCCGAGGCCGGCGGTCTTCGAGAGAATGGTGTTGGACTCCCGGTTCATCTCCTGAAGCAGGAAATCCAGGCGTTTCCCGGCTTCACCGCTCGGCCCGCCGGACAAGTGCTCGACAAACTGGGTCACGTGGCTGCGCAGACGCAGCACTTCCTCGCTGACGTCACTGCGCTCCACCAGTATCGCGGCTTCCTGGGCGATCCGCTCGGCCGGTGCGGCATCGCCGGTCAGCTCAGTGATGCGCTCGCGCAGACGTTCGAAGAACGCGCTATCGGCGCCTTCCCGCAAGCTGGCGATGCGAGTAGCCGCGCGTTCCAGGTTGGCGGCGCGCGTCCGTAACTCGGCGGCCAGCGCCACGGCCTCTTGCTTGCGCATCGCGTCCAGGCTGGTCAGCGCTTGCTCCAGGGCCTGGAACAACAGCCTTTCGGTCCTGGCCAGGTCCGGCCCGGCGACGGGTCCGGACTGGACTGTTACCGCGCCCGGGATCTTCAGCAGCAAGCTCAGGTCCGGCTCCTGCGACAATCCAAACTCCTGCTGCACGCCCCGGAACGCCGCCAAGTATCCGCTCAACAGGGCCCGGTCAAACCGAACTTCGGCGGCGCCTTGCCGTTCCAAGGCCACCGACACGTCCACGTGGCCCCGGGAAAGCTTGGCCCGAACCGCCTGCTTGATGCGCATCTCCAGCGGGTCCATCTCCGCGGGCGCTTTCAGATTCAGGTCCAGAAAACGATGGTTTACACTTTTCAACGTTACGGTCACCGCCGTATTCTCTTCACGGGCGGTGGCGGTGGCGTAGCCGGTCATGGATCGCAGCATAGTCTTAGGCGTCTACAAACTGGAGTTCATGCAATTTCCGGTAAATCCCGCCATGGTCAATCAGGTCCTGATGCGTGCCTGACTCGACGATGCCTCCGCTATCGAGGACCAGGATCACGTCTGCGCGGCGGACCGTGGACAGGCGGTGAGCAATCACAAATACGGTGCGCCCGGTGACCAGGTTGTTGAGCGCTTTCTGCACTTCCATCTCGCTCTCGGTGTCGAGTTCCGAGGTGGCTTCATCGAGAATCAAGAGCGGCGCGTCCTTCAGCAAGGCGCGGGCGATGGCCAACCGCTGGCGCTGCCCACCACTCAAACGCTGACCGCGCTCGCCGATCATCGTGTCGTAACCCTGGGGCATGGCCTGGATAAAGTCGTGGGCCAAGGCGGCCCGCGCCGCAGCTTCGATGTCCTTAATCCCTGCGCCCGGCCGCCCGTAGCCGATGTTGTTGCGCACCGTATCGTGAAACAGGATGGTTTCCTGCGTGACCATGCCCACCTGGGCGCGCAGCGACTCCAGCGTCAGATCGCGCACGTCGATCCCGTCGAACAGGAGGCGTCCGGCGGTCACGTCAAAAAATCGTGGGATCAGGTTCACCAGCGTGGTCTTGCCGGCGCCGCTGGGGCCGACGATGGCCACCATCTGCCCGCGCTCGGCGCGCAGGTTTACGTCGCGTAACAGGGTCTGGCCGCGCTCGTAGGCGAACCACA
>CAYPHP010000585.1:0-1881 GCA_964410045.1 uncultured Acidobacteriota bacterium
CGGCCCAATCCGAACGGGCGCGCGATCCTCGGCTTCATCTCCTACGGTCATGCCCAGCAACTGTTGCGTCTCGATCGCGTGGAGGAGTTCCTGCTCTTCCTCTATTCGCATCGCTACCACGATCACACCCCCGGCAGTTGGACCGCGGGCGAAGTGGTCGGCATCACTGGAGGCAACGGGACCTTCTGTATCCCTGCCCAGCAGACGATTCCCTTGCTGGTTCGCTGGATGCTGGTGCTGGAAGACTCCGATGAAGACCGTCTCTATTTCGGTAAGGGTCTGCCCAAGGAGTGGGTGGCCTCAGGCAAAGAGATCGAGATTGAGCAAGCGCCGACGCGTTGGGGACGTGTGAGCTTTCGAATGAAAGGGGCTGCCGCTACCGTGGAGCTGGCGCGGGCTGGCGCTCCGAAGGAGATTCATGTCAAGTTCCGCCACCCGCAGCCGATCAAACGCGTCACCGTGAACGGCCGCCCGGCGACACTCCGCAACGACACCGCCGTCTTTCCCTCTGGCGCCGAGAAGCATTTTGAAATCGTGGGAGGCTTTTGATCCGTGCGATCGTTTGTTCTTCTCTGTGTTCTCTGTGCCTCTGTGGCGAACCTCCCAGCCCAGGACCGCGCGGCGTGGATGCGCGAAGCCCGCTTTGGCGTGATGACCCACTATCTGGCCGACTGGATCGCTCGCGGCAGCGGCGAGCCCATGACCATCGAGCGTTGGAATACGCTGGTGGATCAGTTCGACGTGGAGGGATTGGCAGACCAGCTCAAATCGGTGGGCGCAGGATACTACCTGATCAGCATCGGACAGAATTCCGGCTACTACCTTTCTCCCAACGCAACCTACGACCGGTTGACCGGAATCCAGCCCAGTAAGTGTTCCCGGCGCGACCTAGTTGCCGATCTGGCCGCAGCGTTGGGAAAGCACGGAATTCGCTTGATGGTGTATCTCCCGGCCGGCGCGCCCAACGGCGACGCTGCCGCGAAGAAAGCGCTTGAATGGCAAAACGGCGCGTTTCGCAACCGCGAGTTTCAAGTGAAGTGGGAGCAGGTGATCCGTGAGTGGTCGACACGCTGGGGAAAGAAGATCTCCGGATGGTGGTTCGACGGCTGCTACTGGCCGAACACGATGTATCGCACTGCCGAGGCTCCGAACTTCTCGACCTTCGCGGCGGCGGCTCGTGTGGGCAATCCGGATAGCGCATTGGCCTTCAATCCCGGCGTGTTCTACCGGATCTTCTCACTCACACCTCACGAGGACTTCAACGCCGGGGAGATTGACCAACTCGATCGCCTGCAGATCCGCCGCACTGAAGGCGGCCGCGGGGATGGCGCCCAGATCCACGTGCTCAGTTACCTGGGTGAGCGGTGGGGGATGGGCGCGCCGCGCTTCAACACCGAGCAGGTGACCGGCTTCAGCCGCAAGGTTGCCGAGGCCGGTGGAGTCATCACTTGGGATACCCCAACGCAGACGAATGGTCTGCTGGTACAACCGTTCCTGGATCTGCTGACGGCAGTGGGAAAAGCGATCGGCAAACGGCCGTGATTGGATCGCGGACAGGATCGTGATGTAGCATTCAGCATCAATAGCGTTTGGGGGTGCGTGTGACGCGTCGTTTCCTGGTTGTTTTCGTGGTTCTTCTTCCACTTTTTGCCTTTGCCCAAGAATACCGCGGCGCCATCAGTGGCGTGGTCACGGACCGGACAGGCGCCGTGATCCCAGGCGCGAGGGTCACGGTGAGGGAAACGCAAACGGGCACCAAGGTGGAGACAACTACAGCATCAACGGGACCGACTTCGCTGCCATCGGCGAGCCATTCACCGCGCGGCCTGGCCGCTGGATCGGCGCAAAGGTGGGGCTGTTCGCCATCCGGCCGGGGCGCAC
>CAYPHP010000585.1:1981-3479 GCA_964410045.1 uncultured Acidobacteriota bacterium
CAGGCGTCGCGCCGGTGGCCAGCGCGGGCGTGACCTGTCCGTCGCCGGTCATGTAAAGGGAAATGATCTGCCCACGGCGCGCGCTGGCGTCGGGAATGAGCGAACCTCCAGTGCTGAAGATGCCGGGAGCCGCCGTCACAATCGGCAACGTGTGGGTAACGCTCTGTGACGCGTTGGCCAGCACGAGTGTCGCCGTGCCCGCCTGCGTCTCGTATGGAATCTGCAGATTCACCTGTACGGGAGACACGTAGTAAAGGGGCGCCGGAACGCCGTTGATGGTGGCGGAAAAGCCGGCCAGCGACGTTGGCAAGGGAAGGCTGGAAGCGGCCTGAACGGATTCCGCCAGTTCGGCCCCGTACACACTCAAGGCCATTCCCGGCGCGTACGCCGTCTCGCCGGATGCCGCATTCCTCAGCCCGGCCGCGCTGATGGGTGCTCGCGCTTCCGCCACTGTGCACGCGTCACCCAGATGATGAGCGCGGGACCCGTCCGCGCCGATCCCGAGCAACAGTTCCTCAAAAGTCTGCAGCGGAACGCTGTTGCCATCCGCGCCGACCGCGGGAATTCCCGCCCACTTGTCTCTGGCGGCGAGCGAGCCGCCGGGCTCAACCTGTAATCCGCCGCCCGCCGCGGTGACGTGCCCGACGGGTACGCACAACTCCGGATGGTCGAACGGCGCGCGTTCGAAGCGCACGCGATCGTCGGTAAGAGCTTTCATGAAGGCGATCAGCACCGTCTGCTCGTTGGCGTTCAGGCCCACTGCGTTCAGATCCCGGCCGCGGTTGGGCGCTTCGGGAAAGTCTCCTCCCCTGGAATAGAACTGCATCACTTGCTCGAGCGTCGCCAATCCGCCGTTATGCATGTACGGACCGGTGAATTCGATATTGCGCAGTCCGGGCGTCTTGAAGACGCCGGCGGCCCGTGGAAGATTGCTAGTGCCCAGCGCGACCGCCGTCGAGAATGGCTTGCCGAAGTCGTCAACGCCGCCGAGTCCGACGTCCTCGGCCGAAGGCCGCACGTTGGTTCGGAAGAAGCCCGTATCCAACCCTGCCTGGCCGGTGGGTCCGACGCGGTTTACTTCGCCGACGGTTGCCGCGCTCAATTCCGCGCCGGAGTGGCACAGCGCGCACTGTTCGCCACCAAACTCCCGTTGGCCGGCTTGCTCTTGCGGGGTCATGGCGGTGGTCTGGCCTTCGGAGAACAGATCGAACGGTGAGCGATCCGAAACCAGCGTGGCCTCGTAAGCCTGGATCGCCAGCCCGAAGAAGATCGCAAAGTTGTACTCGGCCTGCGTGAACTGCGAGGAGTTCGCCGGTCCTGCAGTTCCTGCGGCCGTCTTGCCGGCTGCATCCACCAGTTGCGTGGAATTCCAGTAGGCCGGTTGGAAGACCGCTTTCACCAGATCCAAATATGTGGTTGCCGCGGCGAAGCCCTTGCCGTTGGGATTGGCCGATTCACCGAGCACGCCGTCATTCGTGGCAATCTTCTGGAACGCAAG
>CAYPHP010000586.1:0-2316 GCA_964410045.1 uncultured Acidobacteriota bacterium
AACTTCGGCCACGTAGACGGCCCAGGCGTAGGCGCCATACGCGTCGCCGTGGTAGAGCGCGTCGTCCCAGTGAACGCCGGGCGGCGGCTGGTAATGGCTTTCGGACTTCAGCGGTCCATGCTTGGCGATGTATGCGGCGCAGGCGTCGCGAAACTGATCGACGGTGTAGGCAGCAGGAAGCATCGCGCTGTTGACCAGCGTCTGGAGCAGTCCGAGACACGCCGACTCGACCAACTTGCCCACGATCATGGCCGTGCGTGAAGCGACGGTTGGGCCGCTGTTCGGTACGCTTGCGGTGTCGGGTTGGGCAATCTCCACGAGGTCGTAGGGCAGGCTCAGAGCTTCAGCTGCGATCTGCGCCAACACGGTGTTGGTACCTTGACCGATCTCGGTGCTAGCGGTGAGAATTCGCACGCGGCCTTGCTCAGTGGCCTCCACTCGAATCACGGACGCCAGGTAAACCTCGCCGGATCCCGTGAAACCCGCTCCATGCATGAAGCTGGCGAATCCGATACCTTTCTTCACCTTGTTGCCGGGATTTCGCTGGGCGAACGAGGCGCGCTTGGCCTTGTAGTCGCTGTACATGAATGCTCGATCGAGCAATCCATCGAGGTCCACGGGTTCGGAAATCACCTGGCCGGTTGCCGTGGTCTGACCTTGACGCAGGAAGTTGCGGCGTCGAAACTCTTCCGGGGTCAGACCGGCGACGCGGGCCACCTCATTCAAATGCCGTTCCAGAGCGAAGACGCTCTGCGGCGCGCCGAATCCGCGAAACGCGCCATGCGGCGGCGCGTTCGTCGCCACAGCGTGGCTGCGGATGCGCACATTGGGACACGCGTACGGCCCCGCCGCATGGATGGTCCCGCGCGACAACACCACCGGCGAAAGCGTGGCGTATGCGCCGCCATCGATCACAAAGTCGATATCCATGGCCAGCAAGCGCCCATCGCGATCTACGGCCGTGCGGTGCCGCGTACGCGATGGATGGCGCTTGGTGGTCGCGGCCATGTCTTCCGCGCGGTCATAGATGATCTTTACCGGCTTGCCCGACTTCCAGGCTAGCAGCGCGGCGTGGGCCGCGATCATCGAGGGATACTCTTCCTTGCCTCCAAAACCGCCGCCGGTGTGCGTCTGCACCACCCGGATCTTCTCGGGCGGCAGGCCGAAGATCGGCATCAGCGCCTTCTGGACGTAATACGGACACTGCAGCGAGCCCCACACCGTGACCCCTGATTCCGGCGAGGCCGCCGCGATCATTCCGTTGGTCTCAATGTAAAGCTGCTCCTGCGCCCCGGTGCGATACTCGCCTTCCACTACGTAGGCGGCTTGCTTCCAGGCCGCTTCGACGTCACCCTTTTCGACGAGAAACGACTTAAAGAGATTGTCCTGGCCCCAAATCACTTCCTTCTGTGCCAACGATTCTTCCAGCGTGAAGATCGCCGGCAGCGGATCGATTTCCACACGCACGGCGCGCCGCGCTTCTTGCAGCAGGTATTTGTCGGGATGGGCGAGCAGCACCACCGGCTCGTGCGGGTGATTGACCGCATCGGCCGCCAGACAGGGCTGGTCCGTTGTGAACATGGCGATGTGGTTCTGACCGGGGATATCGCGCGCCGTGACCACGACAAACTGGTCCCAGGGAATGTGCTCCGGGAAAACAATGTTTCGGATTCGTCCGCGCGGCGCGGTGCTGCGCACCGTGGCTCCGTGAATCATCCCGGGAAAGCTGAGGTCATCGACGTACTGCGCGCGGCCGGTAAGCTTGTCGATTCCTTCCTTACGCGCGACGGGCTGGCCGATCACAGCTTCCGGCATGGCCTCAGTATTTTACCTTGTTGGCTGCGGCGCTCCATGCGGCGAAAGCGGCCAGCGCTTCACGGCGCATCAGCGGTCGCATGGGAATGCGGCGGCGGGCCAGGGGTCGCTTGATCTCCCGGTAAATGAACGAATCGTCGAAGCCGGCCCGCTCGGCGTCGCGCTTGGTGCTGGCGAAATAGACGCGGCTGGGACGCGCCCAGTAGATCGCGCCCAGGCACATGGGGCAGGGCTCGCAGGAGGTGTAGATCTGGCAGCCGTGCAACTCGAAGCTGCCGAGTTTCCGGCAGGCCTTGCGGATGGCCACGATCTCGGCGTGGGCGGACGGATCGTTTCTGGAGGTGACCTGATTGGCGCCTTCAGCGATGATCTTACCCTTCTTCACAACGACAGCGCCAAAGGGTCCGCCCCGGCCTGACCGCACATTTCTTACGGCCAGCGCAATCGCCCGCGCCATGAAAGGGTTGGCCATGCTGTGATTGCCCCCGTTAGGGTATCAGG
>CAYPHP010000586.1:2326-3479 GCA_964410045.1 uncultured Acidobacteriota bacterium
GGGTGTCCTGCTGTGCGGCGCGAACTTCCTCTACTGACCAACGCCGCGGCGGCTGCGGAGCGACCCGCGCCGGCACGCTGGTGCCTTCACCGGGCCGAAGCGTCACTTCACCCTGCGCCCGGGCATCGGTGGAAACCACGCGGACCAGGGAATCGGCATCGTCGCTGAGGTTGGCGATACGCGTGAGATCGCGCGAGGCGTCCAGAAAAACCGTCGTGCCGAGTACGCCGCAAACCGCGGTAGATGTGCGGATCTCGAAGGAACGCTGGTTCGAGACGCGCGCCACAATCTCGGCGCGGATCCGTCCGTAAATCATCTCCAGTGATCCGGCGCGGGTGCCGGCGGTGGCGCTCTTCACCGTGAACAGCGTGCTGGCGCCCACGCTGAGGATCGATCCGTCGGTGAGCACCACGCGGGCCCGCCCCGACGACTGCGTGCGGATGCGGTCGTTTTCCGCGATGGCATCCTGCTCCTTCAGCGGCGCTGTGCTTTTGCCGCGCAGCAGATCGACGGTCTTGACCACGCGCGTTGCGCGGCCTATTCCATCGCTCGCCGCCAGCAATAGAACAGTGATTCCGATACAGCTTGAGAGGAAAAGCAGTTTGCCCAGTCGCATATTCCTATTCTAACCGCTGCCGCAGAGGTGATAGACTGAATCTTCCCACGGGACCGGGCCGCGCACAACGGGGGAGGTAGTAATGAAGAGCTTCATCACGGGCCTGGGTTTGCTGTTTTTCCTTTCCGCACCAATCAGCGGACAGAACCTGATCAGCACTATAGCTGGAACGGGCACGGCCGCCACCCTGGGCGACACCGGCTTGGCTACTGCCGCATCCGTGAACCTGCCGATCAGTGTGGCTGTGGATGGCGCAGGGAACGTTTATGTCTGCGAGCAGAACGGGCACCGCGTGCGGCGTTTCGCCGGATGACGTATATTGTATACAATTCTGTGTCGCCAGCAGGGGCATCGCAAGTCGCGCCGCCAGATGGCGCCGACAGATGGCGCCGCCAGATGGCGCCGACAGATGGCGCCGCAGCGCGCCGACCGTCGCGGCATCGTGGCCGCATCGCTCGCCGCCCGATGCCAACCCTTCCCGCAGGTCCCGGAGGCCGTCCGATGACATCATGCGCGCCAGCACACGCGTCGCGTCGC
>CAYPHP010000587.1:0-3478 GCA_964410045.1 uncultured Acidobacteriota bacterium
CGTCGCGTATCCGCCCCGACGCGTGGTCATGATCCAGATGGATCTGCCGATCGGAACGGTGATGTCCCGCCTGCACCGGGCACGCGAACAGTTGCGCACCCTGGTTCAATCCGAGGCGGCGCCGCCGGCCACCTTACTGCATCTGGTGAAGCGATGAACGACCCCCATGCCAGCGTCAGCGATGTCGAGCTGCACGCTTTGGTCGATGGTCAACTCGACTCGCCGCGCATTCCCGCGGTCCTCGATTGGCTGCGCATGCATCCCGACGACGCCTTGCGTGTGGCGCAGTGGCAAGCACAGCGGCTGCAACTGCGCCAGTTGCACCGCAGCCTCGAGGTCGGCGAGACGCCGGCGGCACTGACCCGTGTCGTCAGACAGGCGCAGCGTCGGCTGCCGTGGAAGCATGCGGCGGCGGCAGCCGTGATGCTGGGCGTGGGCCTGGTGAGCGGCCTGGTCGGTGGGCGCCTGATCCCCGATGGCGCGGGCGACGCTGCGCCGCGGATCGCGACCGCTGAACCTGCATTCGCGCGCGACGCGGTGATCGCCCACGCGGTGTACACGCCCGAGGTGCGACATCCGGTGGAAGTCACGGCCGCCGACGAGTCCCATCTGGTGCAGTGGTTGACGCGCAGACTCGGCACACCGCTGAAGGCGCCAACATTGCAGGCGCAGGGGTTCCGGCTTTTGGGAGGGCGGCTGCTGCCCGGCCCGCACAGTCCGCGCGCCCAGTTCATGTACGAGGACACGGCCGGCCACCGGGTGACGCTGTACGTGACCGTCTTCGACGAAGGCCAGGTACCGGGCGAAACAGCGTTCCGGTCCGCTCGCGATGGTGCCTTGGAGTCGTTCTACTGGATCGAAGGCCGCATGGGCTATGCCTTCAGCGGCGAACTGCCAGCGGCCAGCGCAATGGCCCTGGCTCGCGAGGTCTATCGCCAGTTGACGCCTTGAGCCTGCGACACAGGTCCACGGCCTGGAACCGGCCGGCAACCCTTGCGACGTCGACCGCGCCGGGGGGTGCCTCGTGCGCAGGGAATAGATCCAGGGTCCGCGGTGTTTACCGCACAGGACCGGGTTGGAAGAACCCGGTTCAACCCGCGCCAGCGACGCAGCCGTCGCGGCGACTGGCAACACCCCAACGAGGATCCATCCATGCATGCCATCACAGCCCGCTTCCTTCTGCCCTTGTCGCTGGCCCTCGCAGCTGCCGGCACCTACGCGGCACCCACCGAGGTCATCCTGAAGTTCAACGGGGCCATCGGCGTGGACCCGCTCACCGCAGCCGGTGGCGCCGACGTGTCCAACGTCGTGCGCGGCGTCAGCCCGGGTGGCCGCGCCTGGGTGATCCGCAAGCTGGACGCCAAAGTCTTCAGCGACGCCACTGTCGAGATCCGCGGCAAGGGGCTGCTGTTTTCCAGCGGGGATGTCATCGCCACCCGCGGGCCGGTCACCCATGTGGCTGCGACGCTGGCTTGCGGCGCTGCCGATGCCACGGCGCTGAAGGTCAGCACGGCTCCGGCCGAATTGAATGCCGCGGGAAACTTCACCATCCGTGGCCCGCTGCTGGACGGCGTGAACACTGCCGTCCTGCCGGCCACCTGTGACAACCCGCAGTTGTTGATCCGCGGCGTCAACTCGACAACCGGAGTCATCGGCGGCTGGTTTGCTGCAGGAATTCTCGACTTGGACGACTGAGGGCGGAGCCCTGCCGCGGAGTGGGCCTCCGGGTTTGGCAGCCCACCGTGTCCAGGTGGGCGGCCTGATCCAGACCCTTTGCCTCGGCGTAGCCCCACTCACGCAGGGGCATCTTTGTCGCCTCTGGATCAGCTTCCGCACAACCGTCGCGCACTGGCTGGCGCAAGTGCGACGCAACGGCATCAGAACTTGTAGCGGCCAGGCACGGTGGGTCTGCAGGCGGGTGCGGGCGAGCTTTGGCCGATCCTTCGGAACGTGGCGGCCAATGTCGCCTGAAGCACGGCTGCAGACGCATCGCCGGTGTCGCCGCCACGATTCACCCCATCCGCGCACCGCTGTGCGAGGTCGCCGCCGCCCCGGCCTTTGGCGCTCTGACCGCGTTGCTGATGCTGCCGCGCGCATCCGCTTGGCGTCGGACGCTTCCCTGCAGCCAAACTTGGCGCACCAATTGTAGAACGTGGCGCCAGATAGCCGGCTCTCGCGGCAGATCGCCTCCACGGCCAAGCCGGCTTCCGCCGGTGCGTCTTCCAAACTCAGCGCTTCAACTGCTCCTGCAGCATCGTCAACACAGACGCGGCAATCTCATTGGGACGCTCCTGCGCAGTACGTCTCTGCGAACGCGCAAGGGCCAGCAAAGGGTCACGCTTGGCCAACTCGTCGAGCAGTTTGTCAGCGCGCTCACGGACCTGTTGCAAATGCTGTTCGCGGCGAAGTTTCTCTTTGCGCTGGGACTTGTCGGTCATTCTGCATCTCCCGGAGCGGGCCTTGGCATCGTCGCCTGACGGTTTCGAAAGAAGTGTGTGTTGAGTTCTGGTTTGAAGTAGTGCTTGCGATCGACCCAGATGAATCCGTCACCCTTGGTGATGACGGCGACGTCCACCGGTCCACCGACTGTCTCGTCTTCGATCATCGACACTCGCTTCTGGAAGGAGCTCAGGTTGACCAGCGTCGAGGCTACATGCGCGAGCTCGTTCTTCGGCAAGTGTGCGATCGAAGCCAGGACCGGCTCATAGTGCCGCGCCTTCAGCAGGTCCTGGAACTGCTCCACCAAATCGGCAGCAGCATCGGTGGCCACGTTGGCCACTGTGGCTCGGTACGCTTCCTTGCGCTTCTTTCCGGCACCCGGGAAGCCGTCGATGATCTCGTCAGGCAGGCCCAGGACGGTTTCTAGGACTGCCTTCGCGAAGTCCAGGTACAGCTGTGGATTGACACCATAGAGAAATGCCTCCACGGTGACCGACTGCGCGAAGGGCTTGATGACTGCCGGATGGTCGACGTCGACACGCAACGTTTCCTCGAGAACGTACTTCAGGTGTCCCTCGAACACGCCGCCGACCTTGTAGGACTGCAAGACTGGGAAGAACTGCTTCTCGCCGAAACCCGCCAACACCAGACCCGAGTAGGTGTCCGTCACCATCTTCTGCTTCTGAATCACCAGTCGGGCCAGCCGAGTCAGGGACTGCACCTCGCTGGCGCCGAGGTATGAGAAGTTCTCGCTGATCAGGCGATTGATCTCACCGGAGAGCCGCGTCGCGAAAGTCATAGCCGTGGTCGACGGAAAGGTCGCTGCATCCAGGTCCGGGCTCGCATCCCATTCTTCGAAGACACGCGCGATGCAAGGCTCCGCCGCCTCTCGCAGCGCGTTGTGACCATCATCAGCACCGTCAGCGAAGTACTTCTCCAGCGCATCCCGCCGAACGTCGCGATCGATCTCCTTGAAGAGCACACCCAACGTATGGAGAAACATCACCTTCTGAACGTCCTCTGGAAACATACCGTGACT
>CAYPHP010000588.1:0-3477 GCA_964410045.1 uncultured Acidobacteriota bacterium
GGCAAAGGTCTTTCCGGCTCTCCGAGTTCCTCCGTGCCCAAAGGAGGGCGCAGGTCGCGGTGCCCATCCGGTGCCCAAATCGTGCCCACGCGGTGCCCAAATCGGTTTGACCTGCGCGCCAAATGACGACTGCTCCCCCGCGCCCGAAGCTCGGCGAGATCTTCGTAGGTTCGATCGGAAAACCGCCACATGAACGTGCCCTCAGACTCGTAGCGCTCCGGCTTCCGGGTAGAGAAACGGTAATGCGCTGCCTTGGTGATCGACCTGTGTCGGTTGGGGTATTACGGGCAGTTGGCGCGCGACCACGATCGAGCGTCGCGTGCTAGTAGAACGCCTGACCATTGGTAACAGGATTGACGCGCAGATCCGAGAGCAGTCTGCGGCGCGACCCATTACTCAAGCAGGGCTGCGACGGGGCGGACGATGTGGGTCAACTTACGCGCGAGCAGGAACAAGTCAATGCTCGGTAACGATTGGGCCACGCACTGAAGTGGACTGCATCCTATGCAGAGCATGTCGCGGGCCTGCCGCTACGTGGGCCACGTCCCTGGCAGGCGCAATGATTTGCGGGTCTGTCCGACGAGCCAAGGTGCGATCTGGTCAGACCAAGCGCGATGAAAGTCGCTCCGAGGGCCTTGACCCAGATATAGGGTGTCGAGCGCGCGATTCAGGGCGGTCGCGTGCGCGCCAATATCTGAAGGGTCGTTTATCTCAGATACGGCCCGTCGGTACGGGTGCCGAGGGCCGAGTTCGCACATTGCACGGAGGGTTCGCGCCAAGTCTTCGAACGCTCGGCGCGGCGGGATGTCGCGCGCCCCTTTGAACGAGTCGACCAAACCGATCAGGAGAACCGCTGCCAGAGGTGGAAGGCCCCCCAGCCGGGATTCATAGACGTTGGTCAATGCCAAGGTGGCCCAAAATTCGGAGGTGCTCCCCCGGGTTAGCGGCATATCCGCCTGGCCATCCGCCGCAATTGACCTCAAAGCTTCAGCGAGCTTGTCGAACTCGAGTCGCGAACGGAGTTCGTCGGCGAGCCAAGGTGTCTCTTCCAACAGCCAGAGGATGCTGTGCGCGACAGGGGCGACCGCGTGTTGATTTGGAACTTCGAGTGCCCGTAAGACGATCTGGAGCTCCTGCCCGCCAACAATCGTTTCGAGCTGATCCAAGAACTCGACTTCTAATGAGTTGGGGCGGGCGATCGCTCTCGTGTGGTTTTGCGACATTTCAATTCGATCCTGTGCTGCTTGGATCAGCCTATGGCGATCCGGAACGAAAATCGCCGCCAAACGGTGTCCAGATCGGCGTGGTTGGAGGGAGGCCGGACTCTCCGCGGGGTTGATCGCTACTGGGATACAGCCGTTTGCGACAGCTTTGAAGACAGGTGGGACAAGCCTAGTCCCAGCCGCCGCGCACAGGGTGCGGAAAGCGTGCCCTCTTTGGCGTGGTTAGAGGAGTTCGCCGGAGTCGTCAGCTGCTGATCGTGGGTCAGCTCGTCAGGCAGCCTGCCTTCAGGTTTTCGTTATTTCGGCCAGTCCGAGGCTGCGCGGCTTGCGAAACGCCGCCGCGACGCGCTCGATGTCATTGCCAGAAACGCCTGCGTTCTCGAAGTGCTGCTTCCACTCGCGGACCACGCTGCAGATGCGCTCGATGTGTGCGACGGCTTGGGGACGCGTCAGGCCGAATACGCCATGACGCGTCATGGCATTGGTCAGCGTGGCAAGGCGCCCTTGCTCGCCGACCCTCAAGTGGAGGAACCGCTCCTCCGCAACGCTCGGCGCAGGGACCACGTCATACAGCGGAGCCAGGCGCCACCCGCCGACGGCGGCGTCGAACAGGAAGCCGTGGTTGCGCAGGTGGTCGTCGTTGTTGTGGACGAGGATGTTGAACACCATCCTCCCGAACAGTTCGGCCTGATCCGCCTTCACGCAAGGTGCTGCGCAGTGGGTCGCGATGGCCTGGGAAATTTCCGCGTAGCTCGCGTGATGGGATTCCGATTCGTGGCGTCCGAGCAGCGTGAGCGCTGAAAGGAAATGGCGGCGGGCGTAGTGCTCACCCACCCGGTGACGGTCGAAGCGCTCGATCAGCAGGGCGCGTCGGCGCTCGCCGATGTCCACGGGACGCACTTCCGGAACTTTCAGCCCGGCCTTGGATGCCATCAGCAAGGTAGCCCGCTCCACGTCGGGTATCGCCCACGCATCGGACGGCAGCGAAAACTTCGCCAGCCACTGGCGGCCGTCCGATTCGACGACGACTTTGGGTCGGGCGCCGCCCATCGAGGTGCCGGCATCGAAGATTTTCTCGTGCCGAACTGGGATGGTTTCGCCGGCCTCGATTCGCTCCGCCGCTTCCTGCAGGTGGCCCAGATCGATCGGCTGAGCGATCGCCCCGCGGGTCTCCGGCGATTTTGGTGTGTCCCGAAAGTCGAGCGCACCGGTCCGATTGAAGCCAGCCTGTCGCAAGTAGACGGACTCGGAGAGCGGGCCGGCTCTGCGCAACCGATTCTCGATCACCCGCCGCCCCCAACCATCCGGAGCGGCGTCGCGAATCACCCCAAATTCCGCCAGGCGACCCGCCGTTGTCAGCGGCGGCTCTCGCGCGGCGTCGACTCCGAGCCCTGGCAGCGAAAGCGTCAGCGGATCCAGCGCCATCGCCTGGCGTCGCTCCGCATATCGCCGGCCATATCGGAAAGTGGATTGGAGAAGTTTGTCTCCATCCTCGACGAGGGTCAGCAGGCCTGCGGGGACGGCATCAGGCGCGCCGTCCAGGTACATGAAGACGGCGAACTCAGAAGTCATAACGCGCGTCGTCCTTCGCCTTCGGCTTGCGGACACGCTTGATGGCGGTCTGCGCACGCAAGGTCTCGCCCAACCGGTCGGCCGCGGGGGCGGTGGCTGCTACGACAGCGTCCAGCATCTGCATCTGCATCAGCGCGCTTGCCCAGGTGCCGACCGAGACCGATGGATCACCTGCCTCCAGCCGCTTGTAAGTCCCCGTGGACGTGACGACACGTGCCGCGGCCTCGGCGATCGTCCAGCGACGGCTCTGGCGCGCGGCACGGAGGTGCTGGCCGAGCCGTTTCAGGGGCGACTCGAGCGAGGGCAGCAGGCTGGCGTTGGCATTGCGTTTCATGGACTATATATAAGCCATAAAAATACTAAATGGACAATATATGATCTATTTATCGAGGCAGAAGTATCTGGCGGATCTGACCTCTACGTGACGACCAATGTCCTGCGCGGTGGCCGATCAACTTCGTGCTGCTTCTGACGTTGATCGTCGAGATATTGGATATTTCCGATATTGTAAGTAAACTGGATATAGCCAATAATGAGACGGTATCGGCCATGACCAATAAATCTTCTGGAGAGGCTGCTGTCCCTCGCTACTTCCCCATCCGTGTTGGAGCACAGCTCCGCGAGCACATGCGGGCACTTCGAAAGCACGCCGGCCTGACGCAGGCGCAGCTCGGGCACCGTC
>CAYPHP010000589.1:0-3475 GCA_964410045.1 uncultured Acidobacteriota bacterium
AGATCGCGTCCGTCCACAGGACCGAGCGGCGCGTCCTGCGGCCCCAGCAGCGCGAGCAAGAGCAGTAGTTTGATCATGGCGTCTTGGATGGTCGGGCCGGGCCAAAGGTGACAGACATAGTGGCGGCCCGACCCGGACGCCGACTCCCCTCCGCATCTGAAGCGCATCCTTCACTTGGTTGGGGACGGGCCGTGGATCTGTGCGGCCTGGCCATGACAGCGGAATAGCCCGAGCCAATCGCCGCATTGACACTGAATTTGAAATCCGCGAAATCCGTCGAATCCGTGGCTTCAGGCTCGGGGGATTCCCTCTCGGTACAAGGCGTAGCACAGCAGATCCTCGTGCTTCTCGCGGACCTGCTTCTCGAAGACGAAGCCCAGCTTCTCCAGCACCCGCCAGGAGGCCGGGTTCAGCGGATTGGCGCGGCCCACGATGCGCCGGAGTCCGAGCACGTCGAAAGCATAGCGAATCACCGCCGAAGCGGCTTCGGTGGCCAAGCCCTGGCCCCAGCCGGCGGCGGTCAGGGCATAAAGAATCTCCATGTCGTCTTCGCCCGCGATTGGACGCAGACCGCAACAGCCCAGCACGTGGCCGCCGCCCTTGGCCAGCACCGTCCACAACGAGGCGCTGTCGAGCGCCGCTTGGGCCTGTTCCCAACTCACGGGCCGGTCGTCCCAAAGAAACTTGCGCACGCCGGGCTCGTTCCAAATTCGGTGCAACGCTTGGAGATGAGTTCGATCTGCCGGAAGCAACCGGAGCCGTGCCGTCTCGATCACTACTTCAGCGTCTTGAGGTAATCGACTATGGCCCGGGCGTCTTCCTTCTTCATCTTGTAGGTGGACATCGGCGGGCCGGCGGGATTGCCACGGGGGCCCACGCCCTCGGTCAGGAATTTCACCAGGCCGTCTTCACCCCAGGTGCGCCAGAGCTTCCCGGCGGGGGTGATGTCGGGAGCGTCCTTATGCCATTTGGGAATCGGTGTGATCGGCTGGATGTTCAGCACCGCGCCCTTCATCCACTTGGTTTCATCAAGCTTGCCGTCGGGCGTGCGGGGCGTGTGGCAGTCCTGACACTTGCCGATTTCTTCGGCCAGGTACTTGCCCCATTCGACGCTCTTGTTCTGGGCGGCGGCTCCGACAGTAAGAGTTAGCACAGCGAAGACGAGCGTAATTCTGCGAAGGTCCATAGGGCTCCTGGAGACTGAAACAGTGAGGATACCACGACGCGCGTCAACAGGATTTGACAAGGAATTAACTGCTTGAAACCCGCCGGGGAGTGTAGGATGATGGGCGCGATCTGGGGTCGCGGGGTGGGGCCATTGACCCCAAGAGAATCGATTTAGCTGAGAGGAGGTTTCTATGGCTAGGCGTCGTTTGGTGGTGTTCGTTCTGGCGACCGTGGTGCTGGCGATCGGCGCGGCGGCGCAATCGGACAATGCGGCAATCTCGGGGTACGTGCGGGACGCCAGCGGGGCGGTGGTACCGAACGCTTCGGTGACGATCCGCAACGAAGCAACGGGCCTGGAGCGCAAGACTCAGGCCAATCCAACCGGCTATTACATCGTGACCAGCCTGCCGCCGGGCTTCTACACCGTGACCGTGGAAATGCAGGGCTTTCGCCGGTCGCAGAAGACCCAGAACAAGCTGGATCCGAACGTTCCGCTGACCGTGGACGTCGACCTGCAAGTCGGGGCGGTGGCGGAAACTGTGGAAGTGGTGGCCACCGCGGCCACAGTGCAGTCGGAGACCGCGGCGGTCGGCAAACTCGTCGAGGGCCGACAGATCAGCGATCTCCAATTAAACGGGCGCAACGCCATCAACCTGGCGCTGTTGAAGCCCGGCGTCCGCGGCGGATCGCTGAGCGGCTTGAGCGGCCTGGGACCCGGCGGTCTGGGTCTCTCGATCAACGGGGCGCGCGACCGCGAAACCAACGTGACTTATGACGGCGCCGTGGCCATGCGCACCCGCGCTAACGGCGCGGTAATCGGCTACGTGGATCTGGACTCGGTACAGGAAGTCCAGATCCTGACCGCCAATTATTCCGCAGAGTACGGCCGTTCCTCCGGCGGGCAGATCCGCCTGGTGACCAAGGGCGGCAGCAGCAAGTTCCATGGCAGTTTCTACGAGTACTTCCGCAACAACGAACTGGACTCCAACCAGTGGGTCCGCAACGCCTCCCCGGGGCAGGGATTTGTTCCTCCGCTGCGGTTCAATCAGTTCGGCTTCAACATTGGCGGACCGGTACCCATCAAAGGGGTCCGCAACAAGCTGTTCTTCTTCTATTCCGAGGAATGGTTGCGCCGGCGAATTGCCGCCTCTCGGACGGGAACAGTTCCCTCGATGGCCATGCGCAGAGGCGACTTCAGCGAACTACTCAGTGCCTCGAACCCGTTCTTCGGCGGAGTTCGGACCATCACCGATCCGACCACCGGCCAACCCTTCACGGGCAACGTCATTCCGACGGCCCGGCAAAGCCGGAACGGCGTCGCTTTGTTGAGCGTGTACCCTGCACCCAATACGCAGGTTGGGACGACCAACTGGATTTCAGCGGCATCCCAGCCCACCAACCAGCGCAAGGACTCCTTCAACTTCGACTACCTGCCGGCCGCGAATCACACCGTCAAAGTCCGCTTGAATAACTACAACTATCTGGATTACTTCCCGTACCAGAGCAACTTCGAGCTGTTCTCGCGGATTTTTGACCGGCCCAACCAAACCGGTTCGGTGAACTGGATCTGGACCCTGGGTCCGACCTGGGTCAACGAGTTCTTGGTGGCCGGCAGCAAGGACAAGGTTCGCATCGGCATCACGCAAGGACCCGGCTACGACCGGACCAAGTTCGGAATCGACTTCCCGTTTGCCTTCCCGGGCACCAAGAACATAGCCACCAAGATTCCCACGGTGGACATCGCCAACTTCACCAGCTACAGCGGTAGCCCGTACCCGTCGTCGTCCTCGGGACCGATCTACAACATCGCCGACAACATGACCTGGGTGCGCGGCAGCCACACCATCAAGTTCGGCGTGCTGTGGGAACGCGCCGGGCAGAACGACTTTGACCAGATCAACGTGCAGGGCGTTCCGGGCGGGTCCGACAACCAGAACGGGCGCTTCGTGTTTACCAACACGCGGACCGGCGCCAGCGGCTTGGCCATCGCCAACGTCGCTTTGGGCCTGTACGACACCTACGCGGAGATCGGCACGCGCTCCTACACGCCCTACCGCGGTTCCACCTGGGAGTGGTTCGTGCAAGACGGCTGGAAAGTCACTCCCAAGCTGAAGATTGAGATGGGCCTGCGGCACAGCATCATTCAGCCCTACTACAGCCTGTGGCGGAACATGGCCATCTTCGATCCTCGCTACTATGATCCGGCCAAGGCCGTGGCGGTCAACCCGAATACCGGCAATCCGGTTGCCGGTGCAGGCGATCCTTACAACGGGATCGTGATCCCCGGAAGCGGGTTCACGGATGGCGC
>CAYPHP010000590.1:0-615 GCA_964410045.1 uncultured Acidobacteriota bacterium
ATGTGCGAAGCCGCTCCGGCGATCATCGATCTGCTCGACCGCATGGGCGTGATGTTCAACCGCACCCCGGAAGGCCTGCTTGATTTCCGGCGCTTCGGCGGCACGCTCTTCAACCGCACCGCGTTCGCCGGCGCCACCACCGGCCAGCAACTGCTCTACGCGCTCGACGAGCAGGTCCGCCGCCACGAAGCCGACGGCAAGGTGAAGAAGTACGAAGGCTGGGAGTTTCTCAGCGCCGTGCTCGACGGCCAGAAAGTCTGCCGCGGCATCTGCGCCATGGACCTGCGCTCGATGAAGGTGGAAACCTTCCCGGCCGACGCGGTGATCCTGGCCACCGGAGGCAACGGCGCGATCTTCGGCAAGTCCACCAACTCGGTGGTCTGCACCGGCAGCGCGCAGAGCGCGGTCTACCAGCAAGGCGCCACGTACGCCAACGGCGAGTTCATCCAGGTCCATCCTACGGCCATCCCCGGCGAAGACAAGCTCCGGCTAATGTCGGAATCGGCGCGCGGCGAAGGCGGGCGCATGTGGGTGCCCAAGGACGGCAAGCCGTTCTACTTCCTGGAGGAGTGGTATCCGAAATACGGCAACTTGGTGCCGCGCGACATTGCCACC
>CAYPHP010000590.1:625-1530 GCA_964410045.1 uncultured Acidobacteriota bacterium
TCGACGGCCAGCCCGCCGTTTACCTGGACCTCACCCACATTGACGCCGCGACGCTCGACCGCAAGCTGGGCGGCATCCTCGAAATCTATGAGAAGTTCGTCGGCGTCGATCCGCGCAAGCATCCCATGAAGGTCTTCCCGGGCATGCACTACACCATGGGCGGGCTGTGGGTGGACTACGACCAAATGACCAACATCCCCGGCCTGTTCGCGACCGGCGAATGCGAATACCAGTATCACGGGGCCAACCGGCTGGGAGCGAACTCGCTGGTCTCCTGCATCTATGGCGGATTCATCGGCGGGCCGGCGGCGGTGAAATACGCACGCAACCAGGCCAAGTCCGCGGCGGCCGTGCCGTCCAGCGTCTTCGACAACGAGCGCAAGACGCAGACCGAGATGAACAACGCTCTGGTCGCCGGAAAAGGCGGCGAGAATCCCTTCCACATCTGGAAGGAGATGGGCGCGCTGATGACCGAGCACGTCACCGTGGTGCGCTACAACAAGAACATCAAGAAGGCCGACGAGATGTTGTGCGCGCTGCTGGAGCGCTTCCGGCGGATCAACCTCAGCGACAAGAGCCAGTGGGCCAACCAGACCCTGGTCTTCTGCCGGGAGCTGGGGAACATGCTGCACCTGGCCCGGGTGATCGCGCAGGGCGCCGAGCGCCGCAACGAAAGCCGCGGCGCGCACTACAAGCCGGATTTCCCGGAGCGCAACGACGCCGAGTTCCTGAAGACCACACTGGCCACGTTCGCGCCCGATGCCGACGCTCCGGTGCTGAGTTGGGAGGCCGTGGATACGTCGCTGCTGCCGCCAAGACCGAGGAAGTACGACGTGGCCGCTTAATGAGACCCCATGCCTAATACCATTGACGTAAAAGTAAAGCGCCAGGCGACGCCAGACAGC
>CAYPHP010000590.1:1540-3472 GCA_964410045.1 uncultured Acidobacteriota bacterium
TGGGAAGAGTTTTCCCTGCCTTACCGGCCGAACATGAACCTGATCGCGGTGCTGCAGGAGATTGCCGCCAATCCGATGACTCGTGACGGCAAGCCCAGCGCGCCGATCACCTACGAGTCGAACTGCCTGGAGGAAGTGTGCGGCGCGTGCGCCATGGTGGTGAACGGCAAGTCGCGGCAAGCCTGCACCGCCCTGATCGATCAGCTCGAGCAGCCCATCCGCCTGGAGCCGCTCAGCAAGTTCCCGGTGGTTCGCGACCTGGCCGTGAACCGCGACCGGCTGTTCAACGATCTGAAGCGGGTCAAGGCCTGGATCCCCATCGACGGCACTTACGACCTGGGCGAAGGGCCGCGCATGTCGCAACGCGAGCAGGAAGAGGCCTACAAGTTCTCGCAGTGCATCTCCTGCGGCAACTGCCTGGAAGTTTGCCCGCAATACAACGACACCACCGGATTCGTCGGCGCCACGGTGATCGGGCAGGTGCGTCTGTTCAACAGCCATCCCACCGGACGCATGAACGCGCATGAACGGCTGGAGGCGCTGACCGGACCCGGCGGCGTCCATGAGTGCGGCTACGCGCAGAACTGCGTCAAGTCCTGCCCCAAGGAGATCCCGCTGACCAAGGCCATCAGCGAGGTCAGCCGCGCCGTGATGGTGGAGTCGGTCAAGAGCTTCTTGAGAGGGTAGCTATGATTAGCCACCGAGGCACCGAGATCACCGAGAAGAAGTCCGGATTCGGACTCGGTGTCCTCTGTGCCTCGGTGGCTAGTCCCGTTTGATATGTTCATCCCACTTCTTTTAGCACTTATGGCTGACCCTCTCCTCCAACGCGCTCTCGAACTCCACAAGCGGTTCATCGTGGTCGACACCCACGCCGACACGCCGCAACGCTTGCTCGACGAGAAGATCGACTGGAGCAAGCGGCTGGCTGACGGGCATCTGGATCTGCCGCGCATGAAGGACGCGCGGCTGGGCGCGGAGTTCTTCTCCATCTGGGTGGAGCCCAAGTACAAGCCGGATTACCTGATGCGCGCGCTGCGGTTGATCGACGCCGTGTATGCCGCCGTGGAACGGAATCCCGCCGAGATCGAGATGGCCTACACCGCGGCCGACATCCGCCGCCTGAAGAAGAGCGGCAAGATCGCCGCGCTGATGGGGCTGGAGGGCGGCGACCCCATCAACGACGACCTGGCGGTGCTGAACCTGCTCCACCGCCTGGGCATCCGCTACATGACCCTGACCTGGGCCTACAACAACAACTGGGCCGATTCCTCCACCGACAAGCCGCGTCACAACGGTCTCTCGCCCTTCGGCCGCCAGGTGATCGAACGCATGAATCACCTGGGGATGATGGTGGATATCTCCCACGTTTCCGACAAGACGTTTTATGATGTTTTGGCGGTCAGCAAGGCCCCGGTCATCGCCAGCCATTCGTCGTGCAAGGCGATCACCGATGTACCCCGCAACATGACCGACGACATGATCCGGGCCCTGGCCAAGAACGGCGGCGTGATGCAGATCAACTTCCACGAAGGCTTCCTGGACGCCGCTTGGCGCGACGCCTGGGACAAGTTGAAGAGCGAGGCCAACGCCGCGGAGGAGAAGCTGAACCAGCAGTACAAGGATCCCGGCGACCTGGCCCGCGCCGCGCGCAAGATGCAGGCGGAGTTCCTGACCCGGCTGCCGCGTGTGCCGCTATCGCGCATCGCCGATCACATCGATCACGTCAAGAAGCTGGTGGGCGCGGATTACATCGGCATCGGGTCGGACTTCGACGGCGCGCGCATGCCCGAGGGCATGGATGGCGTCGACAAGCTTCCCGCGCTGACCGCGGAACTGCTCCGCCGCTGTTACACGTAGAAGGAACTGGAGAAGATATTGGGAGGGAACCTGCTGCGGGTGATGGAGCAGGTGGAGAAGACTGCACGGAGG
>CAYPHP010000591.1:0-3468 GCA_964410045.1 uncultured Acidobacteriota bacterium
CCGTGGGTATTCTTGTGGACGAAGCCACGGTCGCCATGGAGAACATCCATACGCATCTGGCGCGCGGGCGGCCGGTGGCCGCAGCAGTTCTGGATGCCAGCGCGGAAGTGATCTTCCCGCGCTTGCTGGCCATGCTTTGCGTGCTGGCAGTGTTCGTGCCGTCGTTCTTCATGACCGGGGTTACGCGCGCGCTGTTTGTCCCGTTGACGCTGTCGGTCGGCTTCGCCATGATCGCGTCGTACCTGCTGGCGTCAACGCTGGTGCCGGTGATGGCCCGCTCGCTGCTCAGACCCGTAGAGGCGCATACCGGTGGAGCTTTTGACCGCCTACGTGAGCTGTACGATGCGTTTTTGAGCTGGTTGCTGCGGATACCCTGGCTGGTGCTTGGCGGCTACGCGGTGGCCACGACCGCTATCGTTATGCTGCTGGCCCCGGTGCTGGGCCGCGAGATCTTCCCCCGCGTAGATCTCGGGCAGATGCAGTTGCGACTGCGCGCTCCGGCCGGCACACGCATCGAACGCGCCGAAGTTTTGACCCAGCAGACGCTCGAAGCCATCAGGGAGGCAGCAGGTCCGGACAACGTAGCGATCACTTTGTGCTACATCGGCACGCAGCCGGCGAGTTATCCAGTGAACACCATTCATCTCTGGACGAGCGGACCGCACGAGGCTGTGCTGCGGGTCGCGCTCAAGCCAGGCGCGTCCGTGAAGATGGCCGATCTTGAAGCGCATCTCCGGGAGACTTTGCCCAAGAAGTTTCCCGGCGCGACATTCTCGTTCGAACCTGGCGACGTGATCAGCCAGATCATGAACTACGGCGCGCCGACTCCGATCGAAGTGGTGACTACCGGACCGAACCTGGCCGCGGATCTGGGCCACGCCCAGAAACTGATGGCCGCTCTCAAGGAGGTTCCTTCGCTGCGCGATCTGCAATTCGCGCAGCCTCTCGAATACCCCAGCTTGAATATCGACATCGATCGCGTTCGCGCCGGGCAATTGGGCGTGACCATGGAGCAGGTGGGACGGGCGCTAGTGGCCGGCACTTCCTCCACGCGGTTCATCGCCCCAAACTACTGGCGCGATCCGGCGTCCGGCACGGCCTATCAGGTTCAGGTGGAAATCCCCCAACAGTTGGTGACCACGCCGGAAGACGTCGAGAACATCCCAGCCATGCCATCGGGATCGGCCGGACCATACGTCCGCGACCTGGCGCGCGTTTCGTTCGGCCATGTCGTCGGCCAATACGACCGCTACAATCAGCAGCGCATGGTGACCATCAGCGCCAACGTGGCCGGTGAGGACCTGGGACGTGCCGCGGCGCGCGTCGAACAGGCGATTCGCCGCGTCGGCGAACCGCCTCGCGGCGTTACCGTGACCGTCCGCGGCCAGGTGGCCACCATGCGCCAGACCTTGGGGTCCCTGCAGATTGGAGTTGGCCTGGCGGTGGTGGTGATCTTCTTGCTGCTGGCTGCCAACTTTGAATCTTTCACGCTCTCTCTGGTGGTGCTCTCCACGATTCCCGCAGTGCTGGCCGGTGTGGTGCTGATGTTGCTGGCCACCGGAACCACGGCCAACGTGCAATCGTTCATGGGCGCGATCATGGCTCTGGGCGTGGCGGTGGCCAACGCCATTCTGCTGGTGACCTTCGCAGAGGAAGCACGCCTGGGTGGCGCAACGCCACTCGACGCAGCGCTGGAAGGCGCGCGCACTCGCCTGCGCCCGATCTTGATGACCTCCAGTGCCATGATCGCCGGCATGGTGCCTCTGGCCCTGGCGCTGGGTCAAGGCGCCGAGCAAACCGCTCCGCTGGGCCGCGCCGTGATCGGCGGGTTGCTGGCAGCCACCGCCTCCACTCTTTTTGTTTTGCCATCGGTTTTCGCAATTGCGACCCGGAGGAGAGCTTGAAGTTCTATCTGTGTTTATCGGTGTTCATCTGTGGTTCCCTCTTCGCGCAGGTGGAAACCGTAAAAGTAGTTTCGAAGCCCCTCGAACAGACCGTGCGACTGCCGGGCGAGCTGCTTCCCTACCAGGCGGTGACGCTGTTCGCCAAGATTTCCGGCTTCGTGGAAGTGATCTCAGTCGACCGCGGCTCAGTGGTGAAATCCGGCCAGGTACTGGTGCGGCTTTCCGCACCCGAGTACATCGCCCAGCGCGCGGCGGCGGAGTCTCGCCTGCAAGGCGCGCTGGCCAGCGTTTCCGAGGCCGAGGCCCGGCTGGTGTCGGATGAAGGAACGGCTAGGCGGTTGAAAACCGCGTCGGGAACGCCAGGAGTAGTTTCCGGTCAAGAGTTGGAAGTGGCCCAGAAGGCTGCCGACGCCTCGCGCGCCCGGGTGCAATCACTGCGCGACGCTGCGGAGGCGGCCAGAGCCTCGCTGCGCGCGGTACAGGAGATGGAAAGCTATCTTTCTGTGAAGGCGCCATTCGACGGTGTGATTACCGAGCGCAACGCGCATCCCGGAGCACTGGCAGGTTCTGCGGGACCGGCGCTGCTTCGACTGGAACAGATCGCCCGGTTGCGCCTGGTCATCGCGGTTCCGGAGAACTACATTAGCGGCGTGAGGTCCGGAAGCAAGCTGAATTTCACCATCCCTGCCTATCCGGGGGAGAGCTTCAGCGGAATCGTAGCCCGCGTGGCCCGCTCGCTGGATGTGAAGACACGCACGATGCCGGTGGAGTTGGACGTCGCCAACCCCAGCGGACGCCTGGCTCCGGGCATGTTCCCCGAAGTGCAGTGGCCGGTGCGCCGCCCGGGTCCATCGCTGTTCCTGCCCAACTCCGCGGTAGCGCGCACCCAGGAGCGGGTGTTCGCCGTTCGCATTGCCCAGGGAAAGGCCGAGTGGGTGAATGTGAAGACCGGGGTTCAGTCGGGCAACCTGATCGAAGTGTTCGGGGATCTCAAGGCTGGGGACGATGTAGCCGTCAGGGCCACCGACGAGATCAAGCCCGGCACGCCGGCCACGGCGAAAAAGTAGCGGCGGAACGTGTTTGTGTTCCATACTTTTCCTGATGACCTATGAAGTGTGGAGCGCGGCGCTGGGCTTGGGTTTCGTGCTGGGATTACGGCACGCCCTGGACCCGGACCACGTGGTGGCCGTGTCCACCATCGTCAGCGAATCCCGCAGCCTCCGGCAATCTTCCCTGGCCGGCACCTCCTGGGGTTTAGGTCACACGGCGGCATTGCTGGCCGCGGGCCTGGTCGTGATCGGCCTGAAACTGACGATCTCGCCGCGCGCGGCTCTGTGGCTGGAGAGCGGCGTGGCGGTGATGCTGATTTTCCTGGGCGCGAAGGCTGTGCGCACGGCCCTGCGCGGCGTGCGTCTGCACCGGCACACGCATATCCATGAGGGCCGCGAACACTCCCATTGGCACCTGCACTTGGCCAGCGCGGATGTGGCGTCACACCAACATCGGCATGCCGGACTGCGTGCCCAACCGTTCCTGGTCGGGCTGGTCCATGGATTCGCCGGCA
>CAYPHP010000592.1:0-3467 GCA_964410045.1 uncultured Acidobacteriota bacterium
GTTCCGATTGGGAGCGGGCGGCATGGCCATGACTTCGATCGATCCCGCCGTTCCGGCCTGCATCACGATCAACACCAACGAACAGGCCATGCCCGGCATTCAGGGCGCCACTTGCGCAACGGCGCAGCCCGTCGCGCGCAACCTGAATTGCGGCTGGAACGTACGCTTCGGTGTCGATCCCGCGGCCACGGTCTGCAACAACATCGCCGGGGTCAGCGATCTTTTCCCGCTGTACACCGCGGACAACGACCTGGGTGGAACCGCCCTGCAGAGTTACACGCTGGAATACGACGGCAATGTCCGGCGCGTGCTGACGGTTGCCATCGTGGACGATTCCACAAATCTGGCGGTCCTGAATTTCCGGCAGTTCTTCCTGCAAAGCGACACGACCACGGTGGGCCTGGTCGTCGGCCGGCTAACCGGCGCAGTTCGCGCGCAGTACATCGGATCTCCCGTGCCGGTGCGCATCGGAAGCGCGGCCGGAAGTTGCGGCGTCACGCGCGGGGTGGGGAAGGTGGTGCTGTTCTGATGGGTGGCTGGCGGAATCCGGAACGCGGCCAGGCTGCCGTGGAGACGGCGCTGCTGCTCCCGGTCTTGCTGTTGCTGCTCTTCTCGGCCTATCAGCTCGGTCGAGCCTTCTACATCTACCACACCCTGCACAAAGCGGTCCGCGGCGGCATGCAGTACCTGCTCCGCCAGCCGACGGTCAACTTCTGCGACTTGAACGATCCCGTCCTGCTGGACGCTAAGAACTTCATCGTGTATGGCAACCTCCAAGGCTCGGGGAGCGCCGTAGTGACCGGACTGACTCCGGACATGATCCAGATTCTGCCGGAGCGCGGCGATCCCTTGGCGGGCACGGTGGCCGATTGCCCGTGCACCGGCGATGGCAATTGCGATCCGGCCAACGGCGGACGGCGGCCCGATTTCGTGACCGTGACCTTCGGCCCCGGCTTCCCGCTGGACCTCACCTTTCCGCTGGTCAGCTTCGGAACCATCAATCTCCGGGTTTCCGTCCGGCAGCCGTACATGGGGGCTTAAGGATGAAGATTCGCCGATTCTCCGATTCCGGTCAGGCCAGCCTGGAGACGGCCGTGGTTCTGGCTGCGATCATCATCCCGGTGACGATCGGCGCGCTGATGGTCAGCCAGGCGGTCTGGACGTGGGCCGGCATCATCCAACTGACGCGGCTCGGCGCCAATTACGCGGCCACCCATTGCTGGCAGGACTCCGCGGGCAGCAACGTGGTGAACTACATGCAGACGCACGTTCCGCCGATGATTGACGCCCAGCAGATTGCCCGCGGGCCGGCGCAGATCCAGGTCCAGTACTTCACCCAGGACGCGGTCAACCGCCAGACCGTGCCGTATGAATGTGCGGAGAGCTGCTCCACTACTTGCGCGCCGGACGCCGTCACCGTGACCATTACCGGCTACCAGTTCGCCAGCTTGACGCGGGTGCTGGGTCTGTCACCGATGATCGCACCGTCGTTCTCCACCACGATGCACATTGAAAGTCAGGGAGGGAATCCGGATACTGGGGAGGCCGTTCCGTGAAAGGGTCCTATGCCGATTAGTCTGATCGTGGCCAGCGCCGAAGCCCACTTCCGGGAGTTTGTGCGGGAGCACCTGGCGCACACGCCGGGCGCCAAGCTGGTTTCTGAGCACGAAGAGCAGGGCATGAACCTCTACGTGCGAGTGCTGCACGAGTTGGACCGTCAGCCGCAGGCGGCGGTCCTGCTGGACATCAGCGCCGATCCGGAGCAGGGTTTGCGGGCTTTGGAGCATCTGACGCAGGCAGCGCCGGGCGCCTACGTGGTCCTCTCCGATTTCCAGGCTTCCAGTGAATTCTTGATTCGCGGCATGCGTGCGGGTGCCGCCGACTTTCTGCCGCAGCCGCTGAAGCGCGCCGAGTTCCGCGACGCCATGACGCGGCTGGAGCAGTGGTCGGCACGGGCCCATCAGCAGGGCCATCCGTTGGGAAAGCTGTACACCTTCCTCGGCGTCAAGGGAGGCATGGGCGCCACCACCGCGGCGCTGAACTTCGCCGCCGCCTGCGCGCGGCAGAAGAAGCGGACCATCGTCCTGGACCTGGATTTCGACTCCGGCGATGCCGCAGGCTTGCTGGGTCTGCACCCGCAGTACTCCCTCTACGACGTGGTCGAGAACCTGGACCGCCTGGACCAGGCCATGCTCGAAGGCATCGCCGTCCGCGATGCGCTCGATTTTTGGCTGCTCGCTCCGCCCGAGGAAATCGAAAAGGGGCGTTTGATCCGCGGCGACCACATCAAGGAGATCGCCACCTTCCTGATCGAGAAATTTGACGTGGTGATTGTGGACGGATCACGCGGCTTGGATGAGCCGCTGCTCGGCTGCCTGGAACTGTCCGACTCGGTCTTCCTGATGATGACCGGCGAGTTCCTGGCGGTGCGCAATGCCCAGCATGTGCTGGGCGCCCTGGGAAGAATGGGTTTCACGCCCGAACAGCTCAAGATCATCGTCAACCGCCATCGCAAGAACGCCCAGTCGGTGGGCGCAGAGCAAATCCAACAGACGTTGGGGACACGGGTCTACTACACCTTGCCCAACCGCTACGCGGAGTGCATGCAGGCCCTGCATCAAGCGCGTCCCGCGGTGACGTTTCCAGGGGAGTTACAGCAGGCTTTCCTGGCCTTCAGCAAGAAAGTCCTGGGCGCGTCCGAGGCTGGCAACGGCCAACCCGCGGCTGTCTCGGCGAGTCCAGAGAAGAAGAAGGTACTGGGAATCTTTTAGGAACTCGATCTAGAACATGCCACTTCCGCCGCGCCCGTCGTCTATTCCGCCTCCCCGGCTGCGGCCGGTGGTCGATACCCGCTCGATTGATCGGGCCTTCGAGCTGAAGTCCCAGGTTCACCAGAAGCTGCTGAACAGCTTGAATACCGACCAGATCAAGCTGATGAGCAAGGAGCGCGTGCGCACAGAGATCGGCACGGCGGTGGAAAGTCTGCTGCTGCAGGAAAACATCCCCATGAACCTGCAGGAGCGCGAGCGCCTGATCGAGGAAATTCTCGATGAGGTCTTCGGGCTGGGACCGCTCGAGCCGCTGCTTAAAGATCCCGCCATCACCGACATTCTGGTGAACAACTCGCGGACCGTTTACGTCGAGCGGGCCGGAGTGCTGCAAAAGAACTCCACTCGCTTCAAAGACGACAAGCATCTGCATCACATCATCGAGAAGATCGTTTCGGCGGCCGGCCGGCGAATCGACGAAGCTTCGCCCATCGTGGACGCCCGCCTTCCGGACGGTTCGCGCGTGACCGCGGTGATTCCGCCGCTGGCCCTGCAAGGGCCCACCATGACTATCCGGCGCTTCGGGCGGCGCGTGCTCAGTAATGAAGACCTGATCAAGAACCACACTCTGACCCCAGGCATGCTCGACTTCCTGGGCGCTTGTGTGGAGGCGCGGCTCTCGCTGGTGGTGTCCGGCGG
>CAYPHP010000593.1:0-3465 GCA_964410045.1 uncultured Acidobacteriota bacterium
GTTTCGACATCAGCGCGGTGAAGAAGGTGAAGGTCACCGAGCGGGTCAACGTCGAGTTCCGCGCCGACTTCCTGAACGCCTTCAACAACATCAACTTCGTGCTGGGCAGCGCGGGCAACAACACTAACTCGGTGACCAACTTCTCCAGCGCGGACTTCGGTAAGATCACCGCCGCCTACCAGGACACGTCGACCACCAACGATCCGGGCGGACGTCTGGTGCAGTTGGTATTGCGGATTAACTTCTAGTCACGATTCCGGCAGGCGCCTTCGGCGCCTGCCGGATCTCTCAATGCTGCTAATCGTCCGTTATGGAGTGCGGCAGCTTGCTGACGCGGCGGTGGCAAGCCACCGCAATCCATGACCGATTGCGTTCTTGGCGGCTTTGCGCGAAACTCTTCGAGCATGATTGCCATTAGACTTGCCGCCTTACTGGCCCTGGCTTGCGCTGCTCTCGTAGCGCAATCTCCCGCCGACTGGCTGATGCACGGCCGTGACGCCGGGGAAACTCGCTTCAGCCCCCTGAACCAGATCAACTCCGGCAACGCATCACGCCTCGGCGTCGCCTGGACCTGGGACACCGGCACGCAACGGGGCCTTGAGGCCACACCGATCGTCGCCGATGGCGTGCTCTACGCCAGCACCAGTTGGAGCGTGGTGCACGCCATCGACGCGCGAACCGGCCAGATGCGCTGGAAGTGGGACCCGGAAGTGGCGCGGTCCTACGGGCAGCGCGCTTGCTGCGACGTGGTCAACCGAGGCGTAGCGCTGCATCAGGGCAAGGTCTACGCCAGCGTCCTCGACGGGCGGCTTGCCGCGCTGGACGCTCGGACCGGCAAGCTCCTTTGGCTCGTCCGCACCACCGAGCCGGGCGAGCCTTACACCATCACCGGGGCCCCGCGAGTGGTGAAAGGCAAGGTCATCATCGGTAATGGCGGATCGGAATATGGGGTCCGCGGATACTTCTCCGCCTACGACGCCGCGAGCGGCAAGCTCGTCTGGCGCTTCTACACCGTGCCCGGCGATCCGTCGAAGCCTTTCGAATCGCCGGCGCTGGAGCGCGCCGCCAAGACCTGGACCGGCGAGTGGTGGAAGATGGGCGGCGGCGGCACAGTCTGGGATTCCTTCGCCTACGACGCCGAGGCCGATCTGTTGTACGCCGGCACCGGCAACGGTTCGCCGTGGAATCGCAACGTCCGCAGCCCCGGCGGCGGCGACAATCTGTATCTCTCATCCATCCTGGCCCTGCGACCGGACAGCGGCGAGCTGGTTTGGCATTATCAGACCACTCCGGGCGACACATGGGATTACACCGCGACCCAGCACATGATCCTCACCGATCTCATGATCGGCGGCCGTTTGCGCAAAGTGCTGATGCAAGCGCCCAAGAACGGATTCTTCTACGTGCTTGATCGCATCACCGGCGAGCTGATCTCCGCCGAGGCGTTCGGCAAGATGACTTGGGCTACGGGCGTGGACAAGAAGACCGGCCGTCCGATCGAAGTGCCGGAAGCGCGCTACAAGGATCAGATGGTGTTGGTGTGGCCCGGACCCTTCGGCGCGCACAACTGGCAGCCGATGTCCTGGAATCCGGCCACCGGCCTGGTCTACATTCCGGCGCACGAGGAGCCGTTCCCTTACTCGCCGGACGCCCAGTTCCGCTTCCGAAAAGGCGGGGTGAACCTTGGTGTGACGCTGCCGCCCGCGGACGAGACCGCTCCTCCAGGTCAGGGATTCCTGTTGGCCTGGGATCCAGTGGCACAGAAGGAGCGCTGGCGCGCCCCCAATTCCGGCGTCAACAGCGGCGGCACGCTGAGCACCGCCGGCAACCTGGTTTTCCAAGGCACGGCGGACGGCCGTTTCGTGGCTTACAGCGCCGACCGCGGCCAGAAGCTTTGGGAAGTGAATTTGGGTACCGGGGTCATCGCGGCGCCGGTCACGTATCAACTCGATGGACAGCAGTATGTCTCCATTCTTGCCGGTTGGGGTGGCGCGTATTCCATGCTGGGCGGGAACGCCTCGGGCGCTTACAAGACTCCCGGCCGGCTCTGGACGTTCTCGCTCGACGGCAAGCAGCAGCTAGTGGCGGTCAAGAGCCAGCCTCGTCCGCTGCCCACACCGATCGCCTTTCAGGCCACTCCGGAACGAATCCAGAAGGGCATGGTCTTGTATTCCCAGGCCTGCGTCTTTTGTCACGGAGTGGCCGCCAGCAGCGGTGGCGTCATCTCCGACCTCCGATATTCCGGGCCCCAGGTCTTCCGAAACTATCGGGGCATCGTGCTCGATGGCGAATACACCGGCATGGGTATGCCCGCGTTCCGCGACGCACTGAGCGCCGATGACGTCGAAGCCATCCGGCTGTTCGTGCTCTCGCAGAGAGCCAAGCTGACCGCACGCAAGTGAATTAGAATCGAGAATATGGCCACGCTTTCGCGCGACACCAGCGAACAGAGTGAGCGGGTGTTTCTGGATGCACTTCGCCGCAAGACCCCCACCGAGCGATTTCAGTTGGCGGCGGACTCCTCCGAATGCTTGCGTCAACTCGTCAAGCAGGGGATCCGGATGAGGTATCCGCAGGCGGGCGAGGACGAGTTGCGCTGCCGCTTTGCGGCCCTCTGGCTGGGGCGGGAATTGGCAATTCAGGTCTACGGCTGGGACCCCGACCAGCACGGTTGGTAGAACTTGCTGACCCAAACGGAGATCATCTGGCTTGTGTTGGAAGCGCTGGACCGGCTGAATATTCCTTACATGCTCGTTGGATCTCTGGCTGCCGGTGTTCACGGCGTGGCCCTGAGCCACTCGCGATAGCGACATCGTCGCGCCATTGCAGCCCGGCGATGGACGCCGGCTGGCTGAGGCACTGGGAACCACCTTCTACCTCGATGCTGAAACCGCCGAACAGGCTATCCAGGGGCAGACCAGCTTCAACGCCATCTACGTGCCCGAACCGTTCAAGGTAGACTTTTTTGCCCTCGGCTCGGGAGTCTATGCCAAAGAGTCGTTTCGCCGGAGGCTGGCCCTGCCCCTGAGTCCGTCATCCGCCCAAACGGCTTTCTGGCAGACACCGGAAGACGTGGTGCTTTCCAAGCTGAAGTGGTTCCGGATGGGGCAGGAGACTTCTGAAGTCCAGTGGCGCGATATCCTCGGCCTGCTGAAGCTGCAAGGGGCATCCCTGGATTCCGAATACCTGTTCCGGTGGGCTGTCGAGGAAGGTGTGTTGGACCTCCTCGAACGGGCCTGGCGCGAGGCCGCTTGAACCGACTTGCTGCCGACTCCGTTGGCGGAGTCAAAGGTTCCGATTCCGGGGCGGGGCGCCGGTCATCTGGGACGACGAGATCTTCGTGACCACATCACCGACGCTGACCAAGCCGAGTGAAGGGGATTGAGGCCTACTCCAGCGGACGCAGCCAGCGCTCCATGATCTCCTTGACGTCCACGCCGGTGGCTTGACTGAAAATCGCGGGAA
>CAYPHP010000594.1:0-3464 GCA_964410045.1 uncultured Acidobacteriota bacterium
CCGTAGCGAGACCGGTTAGCGGGCTGCAGGCTCCAGCCGCGGGTTCCGCGCTCCAAACATGACCGACCTGGGCACCATCGGCATCACCGGAAACGGGTTTGAGGCTGCGGCCCCGGAATTGGCCGGACGCGGCGCCACCGTCGGCTCTACCGCCGGGGCCGACGCCGTGTCCACCGGCATTCCGGTATCGCAAGTGCGGCCGGAGACCAGTTGGATGCACGAAGCCGGGCTGCGCTACCGGCATTCACGGTTCGAAACCGAGCTGACCTTCTTCGTCAACAACTTTCAGGACACCGTCGAAAAATACGCCCTGATTCTGCCGCCGGGCGCGGTGGGACAAACGATCGGCGGCCAGAGCATCGTCTCGCAGAACGCCAACGGAACAGTGCTGGTGGCGGCGTCGGCCAATCCGGTGTTGATCCGCGCCAACTTTGGCGACGCCCGAATCACGGGTCTGGAGCACGACATGGAGTGGCGGTTCCTCTCCGGGTGGAGCATGCGCAGCGTGTTCACCTGGCTGCATGCGCAGGATCCGCAGTCGAAACGTCCGCCCAACATCGAAGGTGGCATTCCCGCGCCGGACTTTTGGCTGAAGGTGCGTTACGCGCCGGCGGGAAAGGCCTTCTGGATCGAGCCCTACTTCCACGCCAGCGGGCCGCAGAATCGCCTTTCGACGCTCGATCTGGCGGATCGTCGCGTCGGCGCGGACCGCAGCCGCGCCAGCATCGCCAACTTCTTCAATCGCGGCGCGCGGGTGCGTGGTCTGATCGCCCCGGACAATACGCTGCGATTCACTGGGGAAACGCTGGCCCAGGTGCAGGACCGCGTGTTGGGCGTTGGCGTAAACTCCGCGCCAATGCTCCGATCGGTGCCGGGTTTTGCTGTGTTCGGAATGCGCGGCGGAGTCCGCCTCCGCGAGCGGCAGGAAGTCTCCTTCGATTTCGAGAATATCAGCGACCGCAATTATCGCGGCATGAGCTGGGGCGTGGACGCGTCCGGCCGGAGCCTTGCGGTCCGCTATCTCGTCCGTTTCTAATCAAATCCGCAGCGTTTTGGGTTATTGGGCACACAATGGTGTCCAGTTTGTAGATTCGGCTGCCGAGTCCAGCCCGTAAGCCACTGAAATCACTACCTCTTGCATTGGCCCGAGACTTGCTTATCAACGGTCATACATGGTTCAGAGTCTCCAACCTGGATCCGCGCGCTCGTCTCGCCTGCGCCTGATTCCGCGCTTGTACCGGACGTTTTTTCCCTATCTCAAGCCTTACTGGCCGCAGATCGCCTTGGGCTTGGTCAGCGTGCTAGGAACCGTGTTGATGGACTTGGTGGAGCCGTGGCCCCTGAAGCTGGTCTTCGACCGGGTCCTGCTTGACCGTCAGCACCCTGGCTGGCTGACCAACCTGTTGGCCGGTGACAAGGCCACGCTGCTCCTACAACTATGTGTGTTGATGGTGGCGGTGGTCGCCCTGAACAGCCTGTTCGCATACCTCAGCCGCTATCTGCAGGCGGTGATCGGCCAGAAGGTGACCAACGACATCCGCGTCGATGTCTTTGAGCATCTGCAGAAGACGGCGCTGAATTCCCGAGGCCCATCGCGGACCGGCGATGTAGTGCTGCGCCTTACATCCGACATCAAGGCGTTGCGCGACCTGCTGGTCAACCATCTGAACAAGCTGGCCGGCGAGTCGCTCTCGCTGATCGGCATTCTGGCCGTGATGCTCTGGCTCGACTGGCGGCTGGCGTTAATGGCTCTAGTGGTGGTTCCACCGCTGGGCATGGTCAGTTACTACTTTTCTTCGCGTATCCGTCGCGCGGTCCGCAAGAAGCAAGCCAAGGAGAGCGTGGTCGCCTCCATGGTTCATGAAAGCATGACCTCGCTCGTGGTGGTGCAGGCCTTCACCCAGGAGAAGCAGGAGCGCGACCGCTTCAGCAAGGAGAGCGGCGACAGCATGCGGGCGGCCCTGGACAGCACCCGCTGGGGCAAGGGCTTGAACCAGCTCGTCAAAGTCTTCAGCGCGATGGGAGTGGGCCTGGTGGTGTGGTACGGCGGCCGCCAGGTGCTGCAAGGTCACCTGAGTCCCGGCGACATCATCGTCTTCGCCGCCTACATCAAGAACCTCTACAGCCCGATCGAAAAAGTCTCCGAGGTGTTGGTGGAGTTCACCGAGGCGCTGGTCTCCGGCGAGCGGATCCTCGAGCTGATGGAAAAAGACGTTCTGGTTCAGGACGAGCCCGGCGCGGTGAAAGCCCCCGCGCTTCGCGGCGACGTGGCCTTCGACAACGTTGTCTTCGGCTACCGTCCGGACAAGCCTGTGCTGAAGGGACTGAGCTTCACGGCGCGGCCGGGGCAGACGGTGGCCCTGGTGGGTCCCAGCGGAGCGGGCAAGTCCACGGTGATCAGCTTGCTGATGCGCCTGCGCGATCCCTGGCAGGGCCGCGTGCTCATCGACGGGCAGGACGTGCGCCGCTTCAAGCTGAAGTCCCTGCGCAAGCAGATCACCGTGCTGACCCAGGACCCGGTGATCTTCCGCCGGACGGTCTACGAGAATATCGCCTACGGCAGGATGTCGGCACGGCCGGAGGAAGTCTTCGCAGCAGCCGAGGCCGCCCAGGCCCACGGCTTCATCATGCGCATGAAGAAAGGGTACGACACCGTTCTCGACGAGCGCGGCGGCAACCTGTCCGGCGGAGAAAAACAGCGCATCGCATTGGCCCGGGCCATCCTGCGGAACGCTCCGATCGTGATCCTGGACGAGCCGCTCACCGGCCTCGATGCATCCACCGAATCGAAGGTCTACTCAGCGCTCTGGAAGCTGACTGAGGACAAGACCACTTTCGTGGTAGCCCACCGGCTCTCCACGATTCAGAATGCCGACGCCATCCTGGTCCTGGACGGCGGACGCGCGGACGACCAAGGGTCGCACGCCGAATTGCTGGCCGGCAGCGACCGTTACCGCGAGCTTTACAAATTGCAGGCACGCCCCTACGAATACGCCTCCTGAACGGCTTGTCTCACGACGCCGATCAGCGATACCATGTGTCTTCCGCAGGAGCGTAAGCAGCCATGCCATTGAACACACGCATCGGTTCCGGCGCGTCACAGGACCGTCTGGAGCGATTGATTGAGGAGCGCCTGAAGCCCGGCGCCGATAAGAACGCCGTCGATGCCCGGATCTGGAGCTTGTTCGGGGAATCCTGGGCAGTGATGTTCACGGACCTGGCCGGATTCTCCCGCCGCGTCGCGGAGTTCGGCATCATCCATTTCCTGCAGACCATCTATGAGGCGCAGCGCATCCTGGTTCCGGTGATTGAAGAACACAGCGGCATCCTCCTGAAGATCGAAGGCGATTCCATGCTGGTGATCTTCCGCAACGTCGACGAAGCCATCTCCTGCGCGGTCCACATGCAGCAGTGCTGCGCGGACTACAACGGCGGGCGGGTGGATGCCGAACGAGTGCTGCTAT
>CAYPHP010000595.1:0-3461 GCA_964410045.1 uncultured Acidobacteriota bacterium
CGGGCGTGTTTCCACGATTGCCGCTGGCGCGATAGACGGCGATGTCCCGCCGGATCACTCCTCCGAACATTTCGCCCAACGGCTTGCCCGCGGCCTTGCCGAGCAGATCCAGGGTGGCAATCTCGACGGCGGCCATCGACACCCAGAACGGCAGGCCTTGCCACTTGTAGTTCGAGTTCGCCAAGTACGCGTTGTGAAAGAGCGATTCGAGTTGCCGGGCGTCCTGGCCGGCAAAAAGCGGCGCCACTTTCTTCACCAGGATCGGGTAGGCCGTGCTCATCACCGAACTATGGGCGTCCGCATATCCGGTTAGACCCGACGCCGAACGCACCCTCACGATGTAGTTCTTCTCCGCGTTCAGCAACTCGATCGAGGTGATCTTTACCGGATCACGCAACAGATCGGTCTTCAGGACCGGCGCCTCCATGATCCGGGCCAGCTTCGGCCCCAGCCCGCTGTCATCTCCGTGAGCCCGACGCGCAGCAGCCAGCCCCGCTGCGCCACAGACCTTCAGCCAGTTGCGGCGGCTTGTGTTCATGGCCGACATTGTCGCACAGGCCGTCTTTCCGGACGGCCGGGGATTTTTCTCCCGAGTGGGTATTTGCTTTCCACTCGCTCGGGTTACCCCTCCTCGATTTTGCATGCACTTACGCCGGATGGCCCGAGTCTTGCAGCCACTTTGACAGGCACGGGACCAGAGGGGGTTCTGCGCGCCGCGAATGGAGGAGCGTCATGGGAGGCATCACTGTGTTTGGAACCTACACCAGCAGGGAGTTGCTTGAAACCGCGATCGTCGTCTCACGAAGCGTAGGATTTCGGGATACCGATGTGTCCATTCTGGTCCCGCAGGGCGGCGACGCTGCCGAGCATCCGCAAAAAGAGCCGGGAGAAGGAGGCACGGCAAAGTTGGGATCGAACATCGTCCTCAGCGGCGGTGGCCTGGGAGTGCTCGGCGCGGGAATGGTGGTGGTGCCCAGCATGGGGCCAATGCTGGCCGCGGGACCCATCCTGACTGCGTTGAGCCGAGGCCAAGCCGAGATGACCGTGGCCGACGTCACCACGTGGCTGATCGGCATGGGAATTCCGGCCTACCAGGCAAGACGTTACCAGGCGCTCCTTCAACGCGGCTCGCTTCTGGCAGCGCTCCATGCCGACAATGCCGCCTGGGTCAAGAAAGCCAAGCGGGTCATCGAGGGCACGGGTGCTCAGAACGTTTTCGAGGCGGACGAGGCCAAGGGCGCCTTCACGCAGGCCGGAAGACCCACGTTGCGCAAGGCAAGCTGAGGCAGACAGGAGGAAGCATGCTCTGGACCATTGCAGTGGTGTTACTACTCCTGTGGACACTGGGAATGATCACGGCCAACACGCTCTACGGGTTCATTCACCTCCTCCTGGTCGTGGCGATCATCGCGGTGCTGATCCGCGTGATTCAGGGACGACGACCGGTCTGAGGGGCCAGGCTTTCCACAGAGATCGGCCCTACTTCAGATCGATGACGATCAGTTGGTAGGAGGTCTTTCCCTTGTTGGCTGCCGAATGAGTTTCCGGCGCGGCGATGGCGGCGGTGTCTCTCTTCATTTCCAACGAACGCTTCTTCCCGCCGGCGTCGATTTCCGCGCTGAGATCGTCCAAGGCCACGTAAACGGCTTCTTTGGCATGGGTATGCTTGTCCGTGACGGAACCCGCGGCGCCGCTACAGAGCTGGGCCGTGGCATGGGCGGACTCGGCGATCGGCTTGCAGCTGGAAGCAGACGAGGCCTTCTTGGCGGCAGCCGCCGACGGCGCCGGCTTCTTGAACTCGACGATGATCACCTTGAGCGCGGTCTTGCCGGTATTCTCCGAGATGTGCGTCTGCGCGGGCAGAGCAAGAACCGAGCCGCGCTTCATGTCCGGCGCAGACTGTTCCATCTTGCCGTCCGGCATGGTCCACTTGGTCGAGCCCGGGCTGAGCATGACTGCCATCGCCGCGGGATGCGAATGCATCGCCGTCTTGGCGCCCAGCGCCAAGTTACCCTCCAGGATCCTCACATTGTCGTTCTCCGCGATCAGTTTGTAGTGACCACCGGCGACTTTGATCGGGTCCTGGGCAAAGCAAAACGAACTGGCCAAAATGAGTGTCACTACGGATTTCTTCATTCATCCTCCATGGGCACTGTGGTATGTGGGGGGCCCAACTATCTCCCATGGGAAGCGTGCGGTCAAGGACAATCGCTGTCAGGGATCACTTGAGCGGCGCGGTCACGCTCCCGACCCGCCCGCTGATCTCGTCGCGGACCACAAAACGCACCGTCTCCACGCCCTGCGGGAGGTCGATCTCGTCGCGATAGAGCACTCCCTTGGCTTGCACTTTCTTAAGGGCCTCGGGAGAGAGCGTGGCTTCGATGGTTTTCGCCAGGTTGCCGACCGGATCGCCGGCTGACGCCGCTGTGGCGACCGCCAAGCTGAGCTTGAAGTGGTTCATCCGGTCACCATCGAAGGCCATGGCGTTGGGATCGACGAACAACTCAAAACTCGCTCGCCCACCCGGCGACGGCTGCTCCCGCCAGTGGACGGCCAGCAGGACGCCGGTGGCGTCGAGCGGAGAGACCAGGGTCTGCGCGATCTCCACGCTGCGGTCGGCGCCGGCTTCCAGACCCGGCCGGACGACGTAGCCGCTACGAGAGTGCACGCGGACGCCGGGCGCGTCCACCTTCACCTGCAGTTTGTGCCAGCCGGGCTTCGTTTCGGAGCCGGCATAGAAGGAAAGGAGATAATACTGCGCCGAATCCTGTACCGCGGCGCGCAGACATTGGTCCAGGGGCACCTGATTGCCGCAGTAGCTTCCGCCGGTGTACTGGCTGAATCCGAGCATGGTCTGCGTCTTGAGAAGCGGGCTGCTCAGCGGTTGCGGGAGCTTGAACGAGGCATCGGTAAATCCGGGGATGATCACATCGCTCAGATCGATAGGGTAAACCGCGATGTTGGCGTCGCTCAGGAATCCCCAAACGCGGTCGAACATGTCGTTCGTGGCCACGCCCAGGGACATGACCGAATCGCGCAGGGTGCCGGCTCGCACGTCGTCGCGGTAGTAGTCATTCACCACTGATCGGTCAGCCGTCGACCTGGTGGGAGGGCCATAGGCGCTCACGCCGCCGGTCACCCAGATCAGCGACTTGCGGCCGGGAATCCCGCGCAAGGCGTCGGCAAGCTGGCGCATCTGGTAGAGCGTCTTTCTGGTCCTCTCGATCTCGAGGCGCTTCGAAAAGTATTCGGGGATGGCGGTCAACAACTCGGTCAGTCGGTCGACTTCCGCCGGGTTGGCCACGCCTTCGTTGCGGGCGGCAGAGGCGGCGGTGGCCGCTTCACGCACACTGTCCGCCACGCGCCCGGAATCGACCGGGGCCACCTCGGGCAGCTTGATTTGCACGGCCCGGAGTGCAGCCACCAGGTCGCGCGGATCCTGGGTCACGTTGTGGATCACC
>CAYPHP010000596.1:0-3461 GCA_964410045.1 uncultured Acidobacteriota bacterium
ACTCGGAGCCGCTCATGGAGTTCCGCATCAAGGCGAATGATGGAGCGGCGGTGGGAGTGCCCATCTTGTTTCACGGCCTCTAGGAGTTTGCTGAGACCGTTCTACGCGAGGTCGAGGAATCCTGCATGGACCAGGATACGCGGAAGGCGCTGGGACGAACCGCTCGAGGTCATCCGCCTGCGATCTGGATGTGGCAGTAACCTCTATCAGGCCAGTAACGCTCGCAGCGCCGCCCGTGCTTCGCGGTATTCTGCAAAACGTTTTTCCTCGCGAAGAAACTCACGCGAGTGAACTCGCCGGCGTCCGTCACAGACCTCCACCGGAAAACGCAGGTGGAGCATCTCGTGATACAGGATGAACTCCGGCAGGCATGCGGGAAGCCCTGGCTGATCGAGCAGGCGGCTGAGCACAATCGTGTCGTGCGCCGGATCGTAGTGGCCCAGGTGGGTGCGGGTAAGGCGCCGGCTCCAGCCCAGGCGCGGACGCCGCAGCGCTCCCGCGAAATACTCGCGGTTCAGTTTGTCGAAAAGGTCTTCAAGGTTGCGATGACCTTGAGCCGGTCCGGCGTGTTTACGGCCCCGTGCGCGACGAACCGTCAAGATCCGCTGGCGGACCGCTGTTGAATTCACCCAGCGCCGGTAGCGGGTCCGGCTGGCCGCAGGCGTGTGCCGCCGGTAGAGCTTGGACCGCAGTATGGCGGCCAAGGCTTCCAGCACCGCAGGAGGCGCCCCAGCCAGCAGGTCGCTGAGCCGGACATCCAGGCAGCCGTCTTCCAGGCGCACGCGGTGATTCATGCCCGCGAAGGCGCGGAAGGTGACTTCGATCCGGGGCAGGGGAGCGCTCGGCCGGAGACGCCGGTAGGCGTGCTCGAAGATCGAAGCCGGGTCCCACTCGATGGCGGCCAGTTCTTCCCAGGGCGGCGGTTCGAGCGCCTTAGTTCTTCTTCTTACCAGGCTCATTCTTCAGGCGCTCGCGTTCTTCCTTCTGCGCTTCCTTTTCCAGGCGTTTTTCTTCCTTCTTGTCGGCAGGCAGCTTGGCGTACTGCTCCTTGAGTTCTTCCAGGCTGTCGGTGGTCGTGTCGATGGCCTGTTGGAGCATGTAGCGGAACTCCTCCAGGTCCTTCGGATTCTTGGCCTCGAGATCCTTGAGGCGTTTCAGGAACTCGGGCTCCGCGCGCACCGCAGCGTCCAGACCCTTGCGCATCAACGCGCGCTTGGACTCGCCCATTGCCGCGGTGTTGTCGATGGCATCTATGATCTGGTCGTACTGGTAAAGCAGGTCATGGATGAGTCCGCCGCGGTCGGCCGACGGCTTGGCCATCTCCTTTTCGATTCGGTCCAGCCGCGTCCGCGCGAACTGCACGTAGGCCTTCAACCGGTCGGCCGGCTCTTGCGCTTCGCGAATCTCGAATATCTCTTCCGGACTCAGGAACTCGCGGCGCTGAGCCCAGGAACAGGTGACAGCCAGGGCCAGGACGCAGCAGAGAAGCCAACGGAGGGATCCAGACATACGCGTCACATCGCTTTCTTCGGGCGTTTCGTGTTCATCAATCCCAGCAGCAGCTCGTCGTTGATCTCACCAACGCGATGGATGGCCTTGTCAATCGGCGGGCGCTCGTCCAAAGGCAAGCTGGTGTTCATATCCTCGAGACGGCGCTTGTAGACCCGCAACTTCACTTCCATATCTTTGAAACCGGCGGGCTGTTTGCGCGGGTCCCGTTTCGTCTCCTTCAACCACGAGTATGCCTGCTCGATCAGACGCATCATTTCGGCGACGGCCTTCTCACCATCCTCCGGAAAGCCCTCGGAGTACTTTTGGCGAGCCTTGGCCAGCTCGCTCTCCGCTTGGCGAACCGCCTCGCGGGCCTTCTTCACCAGATCGCCCTGGCTGATGCCGGAGCCCTGGGCCATCAATACGGCAGGGCACAACAGCGTGGCGAAGAGGATGTACGCCTTCATAGCTCTATTTTGACCTGCGTCTGCCGCCTTTTTCCAGCACTAGTGTCAAAACTTTGATGCGTTGGCGGGCCTGGAACTGCTGGTCGGGATAAGGACTGGAGTCCAGGGCCAGGAAGCGCTTGTAGCTTTCGAGTGCCGGCTCAACCACACCCAGCTTGTCGAAACTGATGGCCCGCAAGAACGCGCTCCAGGGCGTCTCCTTCATTTGCAGCTTGGTCATGCGTTCGAGGACCGCCAGAGTGTCAGGGTACCGTTCCTGCAGGTACATGACGTTGGCCAAGTCCACGTAGGCATCCGGGACTTGAGGCTGCAGGCGGATGGCCTCCATCAGCGCGCCCTGGGCCGCGGCATAATCGCGCTTCTGAGTCAGCAATTGGCCCAGCAACAGAGTCGCTTCAAAATTATTGGGCTGCGTTTGGCGGACGCGCAGCAGACGAGGGATGGCTTCGTCCGGTTTCCTCAGCACGGCGTAGGCTCGCGCCAGGTTCCAATCGTCTTCCGGCAGCGGCGCCAGCTTGGCGGCTTGCTCGAACTCGGCCACCGCCTCGTCCGTCTTCTTCTGCTGCATGTAGAGGACTCCCAGACGCCGATGTACGGGAGCCGCGTCGGGGTGAGTCTGCAAGTACTTGCTATAGCGTTCCACGGCCTTCGCCGTCAGACCGGCGCGCACGGCCAGATCGCCCAGGTCCAGAAGCACGGAATCGTCCTGCGCGTCCAGTTCCAGGGCGCGGCTCAGGTGGCGCTCGGCCAGCGGAAGATTGTTTTCCGTGAGAGCCAGGCGTCCCGATCCGCGCAAGGCGGCAGCCGACTGCGGATCGAGCGCCAGCGTATTGTCATACTCGCGGCGGGCGCCCGCGCGATCGCCGGCACGCAGCAGACCCTCGGCGTAAAGCAGGCAGGCTCGCGCGTTCTTCGGCTGCGCTTCAACGGCCGCGCCCAGGTGAGGCAGCGCCTCCTTGGGCCGGTTCGCATCCAGCAGCAGGATGGCCAAGTTAATGTGCCCCTGAAACAGCTTGGGATCGAGCGCCAGGGTCTTTTCGTACGACGCGATGGCGGCGGCTTTCTCCCCGGTCATGGTCTGGGCGTAGGCCAGGTTGAACCAGGCACGCATGTCGTCAGGATGCCCGGCGAGATGGGCCTTCAAGAGGCTCGCTGCTTCGGGGTAGTTCTTAGCTTCGAGTGCCTTCTCGGCCTTTTCCAATTCGGACGGCGGTTGCGGTTCGACGGCCTTTTGCGGCGCCGGGGCCTTCTTCGGAGCAGACTTTGGCCGTTGCGCGACAGCCGTCAGGCAGAACACGAGAAGTACAGAAGCACAGAGACGAGCACGGCTCATACCAGCACCTGCTTGAGGACCTGCCCTGTATGAGACGTGGCGCACTTGGCGATCGTTTCCGGAGTACCGGCCGCCACCAACTGCCCGCCCCGCTCGCCGCCTTCCGGTCCCAAGTCGATCACCCAGTCGGCGGCTTTGATCACGTCCAGGTTGTGCTCGATGATCAGGAT
>CAYPHP010000597.1:0-3454 GCA_964410045.1 uncultured Acidobacteriota bacterium
AGTCCTGACCATCGCTGTCGGAAACCCAGATCTCGTAGTTTCCGCCCCGATTGCTGGAGTAGGCGATCCTCTTACCGTCCGGCGAGTAGTGCGGATTGACGTCGCGCAGACTCGAGGCAACTAGAGCCCGAGCAGGCCCCGCGGCGCGATTCGCGTCATTCAGGTTCAATGCCCACACGTTGGTGTCGCCAACATACTCCGAATAGACCAGCCGGTTTCCGCGCACAGAAACGGACGGGAAGTAGGCATCGGAAAGGCCCAGGAATTGGGGCTTGCCGGAGCCGTCCGCCGGGAGCCGGGATAGGGTGGAGCGTGACCCGACCGTGCTGAAGATCAGATCGCGACTGTCCGCGGACCAAGCCATATCCGCCACGGCGTAGGTTGGGAGATCGATCTTCCTCGGCGGACCGCCGGGCTTTCCCTCCGGAGTCATGGGCAGGACATGGAGATCGTAGAACGTGTAGACGCCGGCCCGGACGAACGCGAGCGCGTGTCCATCGGGCGCAACGGCTGGCTTGTCGTCGCCATGCAGGGCCTCGGCCGGTGGCTCGGTGAGCCGTGTGAGTTCCCCTGTCTCAGCAGAACAGCGGTAGAGAGAGTTGCGCGGCTCTCCCGGAGCGCGGGCCGAAATCACCAACCATTTCCCATCTGCGGACCAAGCCGGCTTTGACGAAATATTGGGCACGACATGGACATCGAACTCGGCGAGCGTGCGCCGCGTTCCACCCAGTGCGGGGATCAACACCAGCGCCATGCGCTCCGTGCCGACGCGATGATAAAACGCGATCGAACGCCCATCCGGCGACCAAGCCGGCCCCAGGTCGCCTGATTCCTCAGTCAAACGGATGGGCCGGCCGGGCCCCACCAGTTTGATGTAGACGTGAGGCGTCTGGTCCTCGCCATTCCAGAGAAATGCCACTTGGCTACCATCCGGCGAAAGGCTGGGAGCGAGTTCACGCCCAGGGGTACTTGTCAGAGGAACGGCCTTCCAGGTCGACGGCCTTGACGGGGCTTTCGGGCGCGACTTGGCCATAAACCATCCGACCCCCGCCGCGGTCCCGAAGATCACGATCAGGCCAAGGATCACCACGCCTAAGCCGGCGGCTACCCACCGGACCAAGCGCGGAGCCTTGGATCGTCGATCCCTGACCCGGCTGACGCCGGATTCCGACTCTTCTTTCAGTTCCTGAAGAGCAACGCGAAGGTCCGACATGGCCTGCCACCGCCGTTCCGGATCTTTGCGTAGACAGCGAGCCACCACGCGATCCAAATCGTGTGGCAGCGCCGGGGCCAGTTCGCTGGCCGCTTGCGGATCTTCGCGGAGCACGGCGGCCAAGGTCGCCGCATGACTCGTGCCCTGAAAGGCGCGCTGCCCGGTGACCAACTCGTACAGCACGGCGCCGAAGCTGAAGATGTCGGAGCGGGCGTCTACCTTCTTGCCTTCGGCCTGTTCCGGCGACATGTAGGCCGCCGTACCGACCACTTGGCCGTCGCGCGTGCGCGGCTCGCACATCGCGGTAATCGTCTCGTCGTTTGTGCCTGCGGACGCCTCGGTGAGTTTGGCCAGGCCAAAGTCCAGCAACTTGACCAGGCCGTCTTCGGTCACCATAAGATTCGAAGGCTTCAGATCGCGATGGATGATGCCGGCGTTGTGCGCCTTGGCCAATGCGTCGGCAGCCTGCACCGCGTACTTCAGTGCTTCCCCCAGCGACAGGCCCCTGCTGTCAATCAGCCGGTCGAGTCCTTTGCCGGCCACGTATTCCATGGCGATGTACAACACGCCGTCGGATTCAGCAATGTCGTAGATGTGAACAATATTCGGATGGTTGAGCGCCGATGCCGACTTGGCTTCCTGTACGAAGCGCCGCTTGCGTTCAGGATCAGCGACTTTGTCGGGCGGCAGAACTTTGAGAGCTACGAAGCGGTCGAGGTGAGTGTCGCGGGCCCTGTAAACCACACCCATCCCGCCCTCACCCAACTTCTCGACAATCTGGTAGTGCCCGAACGTCTTTCCGATCATGAAGATCAATAAGGATACCGCTGATCGGCCCCAGAAGGACATTTGATTGGACGTGCACGCTCCCAACCACGGGAGGTGTGTATTCATGCCCAAGCAGACTTGTTGGCGAGCGACGTCGACAGGTGCAGGCGGATCTCAGGCTGCCGCCTTCTAGAGAATCGAATGGAACAAATGGGGCACTGGACGTATACTCCGGCAGATGCGGTATGGGATGCGTGAATCCAAATGCCGCTAGGAGGCCACATGCCTATCGTACGCACTTTTGCCGGCTTGGTACTTTTGCTGAGCCTTTCCGTCAATGCCCAGACCTTCACCGCCAGCGTCATCGGCACGGTCATTGACAGCTCCGGCGCTGCTATCCCCAACGCCAGCGTGTCGGCCGTCAACATCGCCACCAATGTGCGGATCGAATCCCGCAGCGATGCCACCGGCCGCTACCTGGTGCCTCAGCTTCCGCCGGGAACGTACCGACTTGAAGCGTCCGCTCCGGGCTTTAAGAAGTTCCTCCAGAGCGGCATTGAGCTCAACGTCGGCCAGCAAGCCGTGGTCGACATCGCCATGACCGTCGGCGAGGTCAGCGAATCCGTGACCGTCGACGCCACGGTCTCCACCATCGAGACCACGTCTTCCACCGTCGGCAAAGTGGTCTCCAATCGAGCGATCCTTGCCTTGCCCCTCAACTCCCGGAACATCTACTCGCTGATCTACCTGACCCCCGGTGTGGCCGGCTCCATCGGCAATAACTACAATTCAATGAGCTACTCGGTGAACGGGGCCCGCGCCTCGATGATGGACACCCTCATCGACGGGGCCACGGCCTCCCACCCTACGGTCCAGGGTTACTCCGGAATCTCCGCCTTCCCGAGCGTCGACGCCATCGGCGAGTTCAAGGTCATGGGCGCGAACTTTCCCGCCGAGTACGGCCGCACCGCCGGCAGCGTGCTGAACGTGGTCTACAAGTCGGGCACCAACAACTTCCACGGCACCGCCTACGAGTTCCTCCGCAACTCGAAGCTCGACGCCAACACTTTCTACAACAACCTGCGCGGGGTCCCGCTCTCCAGCTTCAAGCGGTCTCAGTACGGCGGCACCTTCGGCGGTCCCGTGATCAAGAACAGAAGCTTCTTCATGAGTTCCTATGAGGGACTGCGCCAGCGCAGCTTCTCCTCCCGCACGACCACGGTGCCCACCGCTCTACAGCGCACCGGCAACTTCAGTGAGACCTTCGCCGGCGCGAACAACCCGGTCATCATTTACGATCCGTTTTCCACCCGCGCTTCCGGAACCGGGTTCATCCGCGATGCCTTCCCCGGCAACATCATTCCCCTCGCCCGGCAGGACAGGGTCGGCCAGGCGGTGGCCAAGTACTACCCGATGCCGAACACTACCGGCGCGGCCTTCACTAACGCCAACAACTACTACAACCAGGGCTCT
>CAYPHP010000598.1:0-3450 GCA_964410045.1 uncultured Acidobacteriota bacterium
GCACCAACGCCTTCCACGGCTCACTCTACGAATACCATCGCAACACCGTCACCAGCGCCAACGATTGGTTCAGCAACAAGGCCGGCGTTTCCCGCGCCAAGCTTTTGCGCAACAATTTCGGCGGGTCGATCGGCGGCCCGATCAAGAGAGACAAGCTGTTCTTCTTCTTCAACTATGAAGCCTTCCGCGAGGCCAAAGGCACCGCGGTCACCAACCAGATTCCCCTACCCACCCTCGGCCAGGGAATTGTGCGCTACTTCTCCGCGAACGGAGCGAGCGACCCGTCCTGCCCGTCCGGCACGCCGTCTGGGGTCACCTGCTTGACCCGGGCGCAGATCAGCGCGGCCTATCGTACGGCCAACAATGTCGATCCGGGAACCAACTCTGCGGCGCTGGCGATTCTGGCGGACGCCGCCTCCCGGTACACCGCGAACGACACCACCGTCGGCGACGGCCTGAACACCTCCGGGTTGCGTTTCAACGCGGCGACCCCGGTGAAACAGGGCACCGCCACGGCCCGGGTTGACTACAATTTCAGCGCCAAGCACTCGCTCTACTTGCGCGGGAACTATCAGAACGACACCGCGGTGAACGCCGCGCGTTTCCCGGATTCCCCGCAGGCCACGGTCTGGGCCCATCCGCGCGGCCTGGTGGCCAGCCACACCTGGAGCATCACACCGTCGATCCTGAACTCTTTCCGCTACGGACTGACCCGCGATGCAGTGACCACCGGAGGCGATTCCAACCAGAACTCCCTGGCCTTCCGCTTCATCTATCAGCCGTTCAACTACACCCGGGCGCGGATCAGGACCACCTCGCTGCACAACTTCGTGGACGACATCTCCATCAGCCGGGGCAAGCACACCTGGCAAGGCGGCGTGAACTTCCGTCTGGTGGCCAACTCCCGGAACTCGTTTAACAACTCCTTCGACACCATGACCACCAACCCCTCCGGCTATGAGGCCTCCGGTGACGTGCTCTATCTCAAGAGCGACGGCAGCGCGATCTTCCCGAACGTGGCCTCGCGCTCAACCATCAATTTGCGCGACTCGCTGGCCGCGGTCATCGGCCGCTACAGCCAGTACGCGGCTAACCTGGTCTACGACAAGAGCGGCAAGGTCCAGGCCGTCGGTACGGGCGTCGCGCGCAACTTCAAGACCCAGGAGTACGAAGCCTATTTCCAAGACTCCTGGCGCATGCGTCCGGACCTGACCGTGAACTACGGACTGCACTGGAGCACCTCGACTCCGGTGTACGAGGCCAACGGATTCCAGGTCTCGCCGACGGCGAGCCTGGGCGAGTACTTCGACCGCCGGATTGCCGGTTCGGCCCAGGGCACGCCTTACAACGAACTGATCACCCTGGACTACTCCGGCAAGGCCAATAACCGGAAGGGGTTCTACTCGCAGGACTGGAACAACTTCGCACCGTCGGTCTCGGCGGCCTGGCAACTGAACAAGAGGACCGTCATTCGCGGCGGCTACCGCCTGACCTACGATCGCATCGGCAGCGCTCTGGCCGTGAACTTCGACGGTGTTAACACCGTCGGGTTTACTTCCTCGGCCAACATCGCCGTGAACACCTATAACGTAACCACCAGCCTGGGACCGCTGCTCACCGGTATGAGCCAGGACGTGCGGGCCTTGCCCAGGCTGATCATCCCGCAGAATCTGGCTTTCCCGTCGGGTCTGCCCGCGGATCGCTCGCGGCGCATTCAGAGTTCGCTGGACGACCGCCTGACCACGCCCTACAACCACCAGATGAATCTCAGCGTCAGCCGCGATCTGGGCCGGGGCTACTCCTTCGAGGCGGCCTACGTGGGACGAGTGGCGCGCGGCCTGCTGATCAGCCGCGACGTGCTGGCCCCCAACAACATCACCGATCCGAGGTCCGGCACCACCTGGTACACCGCCATCCGCCAGCTCATCGATCTGCGCGATCAGGTCACTCCGATCGCTTCGATCACTCCGATTCCGTTCTTCGAAAACCTGATTCCGCGCCTGGCCGGCAACTACTCGGTGCTGGGGACGACCCGGGCGCTGACCGCCACGCAGGCCGCCTACCGCCGCATCGCGCGGACCGTGGTCGGCGGGCTGAACACCACCGACTACACCACCGTGCAGGATATCTTCGACGCCAGCTTCGCCCCAGGTTTGTTCTACCAGCCGCAGTACGGAACGCTGTCGGCCTTCTCGACGCTGGGCACGTCGGATTTCCACTCGGCGCAGTTCAGCTTCCGCAAGCAGCTCGACCGCGGTTTCTCGTTCGACCTGAACTACACGGTCGGGCACTCGTTGGACACCGCGTCGGGCGCCCAGAACACCTCAGTGACCGGAAACTTCGGCTTGCTGACCGGACCGTTTGTGCTCAATTCGTTCAACCTGAACGAGAATCGCGGCAACTCCGCGTTCGACATCCGGCACCTGGTCAATTTCAACGCCCTCTATGATCTGCCGGTGGGGCGCGGCAAGCGTTTCCTGCCGAACCTGAACGGCGTAGGCCAGGCCATCCTCGGCGGCTGGCAGACCACCGGGATCTTCCGCTGGAACTCCGGACTGCCCTCCGGCCAGCCTTTCGATGCCAGCCAGTGGGCGACCAACTTCCAGGTGCAGTCCAGGGGAGTCGCCATCCGCAAAGTGGAGGCCAGTCCCACACGCACGGGCGATCCCAACCTGTTCGCTGATCCAACCTACGCCTACCAGAGCTACCGCAACGCCTATCCCGGGGAGTTCGGCAACCGCAACGTGCTGCGTCTGCCCAGCTACGTGGTCGCCGACTTCGGCCTGTACAAGACCTTCGACGTCACCGAGCGGGTCAAGCTGAAGTTCCGTTGGGAGGTCTTCAACCTCACCAACACCCAGCATTTCCAGGGAATCTCTTCCTTCGGGTTGGTCCGCGATCCCTGGACATCGCAAACGCCCGGCGGCGCCGCGCCGGCCCCGCCCGCAACCTTCGGCAAGTTCACCGGCATCCAGGGCGAGCCTCGGGTAATGCAGTTCGCCCTGCGCATCGAGTTCTAGCGCGGGATCGCAACTCAGGGCCGCTTTCCCTCCGGGGAGAGCGGCCCTTTTTTCTTTGACCCACTCTCGCGTTTCTGTTAGTTTGAGATTCCGTCACAAGGAGAACGTGTAGCGAGAGATGGTGTTCACAGCCAAGAAGATTTTCCTGACAAAAGGCGTCGGTACCCACCGCGAGCGGCTGACCAGTTTTGAGCTGGCCTTGCGCATGGCGGGGATCGCTGCATGCAACTTGGTCCGCGTTTCTTCCATTTTCCCGCCGCGCTGCAAGCTGGTGGCCCGCAGCCACGGCTCGAAGTATCTGAAGCCCGGCCAGGTGCGCTTCGCGGTGATCAGCGAGAACGCCACCAAGGAGCCGCACCGGTTGATCGCCGCGACTGTGGGTCTGGCCCTGCCGCACGACAAGAACGCCTACGGCTACCTGAGCGAGCAT
>CAYPHP010000599.1:0-3449 GCA_964410045.1 uncultured Acidobacteriota bacterium
CACAGCCAGCAGGTATCCTCGGTCGTGCAAGGCGGTGACGGCTTCCGCCACGCCCGGATAGAGCTTGGTGTTTTCCATGGCGTGCTGGCGGTAGTAGATCACGAAGAACTCCAGCAGCCGCCGCAGACCCTTCTCATCCACCGCGTCGCCCACGGCGCGGCGGACCAGCTCGGCCGGACCACGTCCAACCATGCCGTCCACTTCCTTCTGCCCCAGCGGCGGCAGACCGGCTTCGGCGCGTGTGGCGTTCACGGCGATAGCCAAATCCTTCTCGGAGTCGATCAGGGTGCCGTCGAGGTCAAAGATGAGAAGGCGCAGATCCATCGTAAGATTGAAGGTTCAGTATATGGCAGACATTGCTCCGTTTTCCGCGTACCGCTACGACGCCGCGAAAGTCGGCGGCCTGGAGCGGGTGATCACCCAACCCTACGACAAGATTTCTCCAGCCATGCTGGAGCGCTACCTTGCGTCCAGCCCCTACAACATGGCCCGCGTGATCAAGACCACCGATTACCAGGCTGCGGCCCGCTGCCTTACGGATTGGCGGCGGGAAGGTGTGCTGGTGCAAGATCAGCAGCCGGCGCTCTACGCCTACGCGCAAACTTACACGGTGCCCGGCGCCGGCGAGCGGCGCACGCGCCGCGCCCTGATCGCGTCCCTGAAGCTTGAGACGTATTCCGCTGGCGTGGTCTGCCGTCACGAGTTGACGATGGCCGGTCCCAAGCAGGATCGCCTGGACTTGATGCGAGCCACCCGGGCTCACTGCGAGTTGCTGTTCCTGCTGCACGACGATCCCGGCGGAGAAATCGCCGACCTGCTGGGCGAAGCAACATCCGAGCGGCCCACGGGGGAGTTGCGCGATGATTTCGCCGATCAGCACTCGCTGTGGCGCATCCACCGCAAAACGACGGTGGCCGAGTTGCGGCGCCTGATCGCTCCTTTGCGGTTGCTGATTGCCGATGGCCATCATCGCTACGAAACGGCGCTGGCCTTTCAGAAGGAATGCCCCGCCGCCGACCGCGTGCTGGTGGCGCTGGTGAGCATGGACTCGCCGGGTCTAACCATTCTGCCCACGCATCGCCTGCTGGTAGAGAACGCACCGTCGCTTGAGGAGTTGTCACGCGACTTCGAGGTGCGTGAGTCTTCGATTGATGAAGGCCGGGCGGCGCTCCAGCCGCACACCCTCGGCGCGTTCTTCGCCGGCCGGCCGTCGTTCTACGTACTCCGCGCCCGGAACCCCGAGCCGCTCGACGTCGACCTGTTGCATCAGCGCGTGATCGGAGACCGGCCGGTCGAGTTCATACGGGAGTTTGAAGGCGGCATCGAGGCCGTGCGCCAAGGGGCCCCGGCCTGCTTCTTCCTGCACCCGGTGAGCGTCAGCCAGGTCCGGGAGATTTCCTTCGCCGGCGGGGTGATGCCCCAGAAGTCCACCGACTTCTATCCCAAGATGCTCAGCGGCCTGGTGATTCAGACCGTGGCGTGAACCCGCATCTTCGCTTCGATGAAGTCGGCGAAGCGCGGGAAGGGATCGAAGCCCACGATCTTGGGCGCGTCGGTGACGAAGTTGGAAAGCGCGTTGATGTCGTAGTAGTAGACCTCGCCGTCACGGTCGTTGACCATGTACTCCACGCCGCCGATGTCCAGCGACGCTTCCCGCGCGATCCGCAGTACGTTGTCAATCACGTCCTGCGGAGGGGTGTAGCCCTCAATGTGCATCGTGCGCCGCGTGGATTCCGATGCCGGACAGAAGGCGAAATCGGGTCCGGCGTCACCTTCCTGCGCCAGACCCGCGCCGGCGTCTTCCTGGCAAATGTCCGCGGGGCAGAGGTTGAATCCGCCTTGCGCCGGAGGATAGATGCGGATGGCGTAGAGGAACTTGCCGTCCATGATCTCGACGCGCACGATGGATCCGCTGCGCGCCGGCAGGAATTCCTGGACCAGCGCCACGTTGTCCACGCCCAGGTCCAAGTTGCCGGATCGCGCCGCCGCGGCCAGCGTGGCGCGTTCCTCGAAGCGCTGGATCTTCGCGCCGCTCCCGCCGATGTTGGGCTTCAGGATCACCGGGTAGGTCAAGCCTTGCGCCGCCGACACCGCTTCCATGGGGTGATTGATCACGCGAGCGCGCGGATAGCGAACCCCCAGCTTCTCGAAGATCCCGAGCTGCAGCGCCTTTGACGTCTCCACAGCGTAGGCGCGAGATCCGTTCAGCACCGGCACGCCGATCTCGTCGAGGTAACGCAGAAACTCGCGCACGAAGAAGATGGCGTTGGTGTGCCCGCGCAAATAAGCCGAGGGGCTCATGCGGTTGACCACAAGCTGATAGCGGGATTGGCGGATGCGCGGATCGAATCCAAACTCCGCGGCCGGCAGCCGGTCGTATGCCAGCTCACGCCGGTCCAGCTCATCGAACAGCGGCTTGAACCACTCGCCGTGCTCGTACAGAATGCCCAGACGTGCTTCGCCCATCCGGTTATTTCACCACAGGTCCCCGCGTGCGCCTGTTTTTCTTTGTGTCCTTTGTGTCTTTGTGGTGAAATCCCACCGTGCCTCATCGCATCGCCCTCATCCCCGGCGACGGAATCGGCAAGGAAGTGATTCCAGCGGCGTGCCGCGTGCTCGATCGCGTGGCCAAGCTGGAGTACACGGAGTTTCCCTGGGGATCGGAGCGCTACCTGCGCGAAGGCCGGATGATGCCGGAGGACGGCCTCGAACAGTTGGTGAAGTTCGACGCGATTCTGCTGGGCGCCGTCGGCGATCCGCAAGTTCCCGATCACGTTACACTCAACGGGCTGCTGCTGCCGATCCGCCGGGGCTTCGATCAGTACGCCTGTGTGCGCCCGTCGTACTTCTACCCCGGCACGCAGTCGCCGCTGGCGCGTCCGAAACCCGGTGAGATTGATTTCATCGTCGTGCGCGAGAACACCGAGGGCGAGTACGCCAACGTCGGCGGCCATGTCTACGAGAAGATGAAGGACGAAGTCGCCGTGCAGACTGCGGTATTCACGCGCCACGGCACCGAGCGCATCATCCGCTTCGCCTTCGAACTGGCCAGCACCCGCCGCAAGCGGCTCACGTCGGTGACCAAGTCCAACGCCCAGGGTTACGGCATGGTCTTCTGGGATCGCGTATTCCGCGATGTGGCTCGTGAGTTCCCCGCCGTGGCCACCGAGTCGTTGCTGGTGGACGCGGCGTGCATGGACCTGGTGCGGCGTCCGGAGCACTTTGACGTGATGGTGGCGTCGAACCTCTTCGGCGACATTCTCACCGACATCGGGGCGATGGTCAGCGGCAGCCTGGGCCTGGCGCCCAGCGCCAACCTGAATCCGGAGCGCAAGTTTCCCTCGATGTTCGAGCCGGTGCACGGCTCGGCGCCGGACATCGCCGGGAAAGGCGTGGCCAATCCGCTGGCGGCGATCCTGTCAGGCGCGATGATGCTCGATTTCCTTGGG
>CAYPHP010000600.1:0-3449 GCA_964410045.1 uncultured Acidobacteriota bacterium
AGTTGGACGTGCGGGCCGGAGAATTGCGCAAGAACGGAGTCAAGATCAAGCTTCAGGACCAGCCCATGCAGGTGCTGGAGATGCTCCTGGAGCGGCGCGGCGACATCGTTACGCGCGACGAATTGCAGGAAAAGCTGTGGCCGGACGTGAATGTGGACGCTGAGCGCGGCTTGAACGCCGCGATTACCCGGCTGCGTGATGCGCTCAGCGATTCTGCTGAGAACCCGCGGTTTGTGCAAACCTTGCCGAGGAAGGGTTATCGCCTGCTTGTCCCTGCAGAGGCGGTGGGTGCACCGCAACCGATAGAGGAGCCTGCCCCTCAGCCTGAACCGGCCGGGAACGGCGATGCACCGGTGGTTAATCTCGCAGGACCCCCGATCACGACCTTGCCGCCGCTCTGGGACGATGCCGAGAAGTTGCAGCGCCGGGATCGTCGTCTGCGAGTCTGGCAGTGGAGCGGATGGAGCGGCGTGGGGTTGCTGATCCTGGCCGCGCTCTATTTTCCCCCGTGGACTCTGCAGCGCCGCGTCCCGGCAGACCAGAGGATCATGCTGGCGGTCTTACCATTTGACAACTTCAGCAAGGACGCCAACGACAAGTATTTCAGCGATGGAATGACCGAAGAAACCATCACCCAGTTGGGACTCATAAACCCGGAACGCCTGGGAGTGATTGCACGCACGTCCGTGGAAGCCGTGACGAAAACCGGCAAGCCACTGGATCAAATCGCCAAGGACCTGAAGGTTCAGTACGTGCTTGAGGGGAGCGTGCGGCGTTCCGGTGAGCGCGTGAAGATTACGGCCAAGCTCATCCGCACCAAGGATCAAAGCCAGATCTGGACGGACAGCTATGAACGACCGCTGAGCGACATTCTGAAGGTTCAAGACGCGGTGGCCCAGGCGGTGGCCGGCCAGATCAGCATCACCCTGCTGCCCCGCAAGGCGCCTCGTCCCGTGAACGTCGAGGCTTACGAGGCCTGTTTGCGAGCCCGGCACCTCTGGATGCGGCGTTCCGAAGACGACCTGAAGAAGGCCGTGGACTATCTCCAGATCGCCGTGAAGAAAGACCCCGACTACGCACTGGCCCGCGCCTGGCTGGCTGATGCCTATAACCTGGTGGGATACTACAGCATTCGCGCGCCGGCCGAAACATTCCCACTGGCCAAGGCGGAGGCCGAGAAGGCTGTCGCTCTGGACGACAGCCTGGCCGAAGCTCACGCTTCGCTCGCCAACGTGGCCTATTACCAATGGAACTGGCGCCTGGCCGAAAAGGAATACCGTCGGGCCATCGCCTTGAATCCAAACTACGCGGCGGCGCGGGAGTGGTACGCCGCATTCCTCTCGGTGCAGGGACGCGCCGACGAGGCCGTCGCGGAAATCGAGAAAGCACTGTCACTGGAGCCGGTGTCGGTGGCCATCCGCACGGACATGGGCGTACAGGCATACTCGGCACGCCGCTACGACCAAGCGGTCAAACATTTGCAGCAGGCTTTCGATCTGGACAAGAACTATCCGCAGGCGTATCTATGGCTGGGCTTGACCGAACTGGCTCAGAATCGCCACGCCCAGGCGATTGAAGCATTCCAGAAAGCCATCGAGCTTTCCGGAGGAAACCCGATCTACGTGGCGTTCCTGGGCGCCGCATACGGGCGCGCCGGACGCCGCAACGATGCGCTCAAAGTGCTGAACCAGTTGGAGACCATGGCCAAGCGGCGGCGGGTCGCTCCTGAAGCATTCGCGCTCATTCACATCGGCCTGGGCGATCCCGACCAGGTCTTCGTGTGGGCGGAGAAGACTTACGAGCAGCGTTCCGGGATCCTGGCCCGCCTCAAGGTCGAGCCCATCCTCGACCCAGTACGATCCGATCCTCGATTTGCCAACTTGATGGAGCGCGTCGGGCTCCAGTAAGGACGCGTGCCATTTGCGACTGCAATTCCATCCATTGACTTTGGATCGCTGGCCGGACCTCGAGATGCTCTTTGGTCCGCGAGGGGCATGCGCCGGATGCTGGTGCATGTGGTGGCGGATCGCGCAGGCTAAGTGGAACGAGCAAAAAGGTGAAGGCAACCGCAAGGCGCTTCGCAAGTTGGTGGCCAAGGGACAGACGCCCGGCATCCTGGCCTACGACGGCGTTACGCCCGTCGGCTGGTGCGCCATTGAGCCGCGCGAGAATTACCCTATCCTGGAACGTTCCCGGTCGCTCGCGCGCGTCGATGATCAGCCGGTGTGGTCCATCACTTGTCTCTTTGTCGCCCGCACATACCGCCGCAAAGGGGTAGGCACTGCCCTGCTGAAAGCTGCTGTGAAGCACGCCCGCCGCAATGGTGCTCGTCTAGTCGAAGGCTACCCGACGGAATCGCGTTCCGGCCGCCTTCCCGACGCCTTCGCCTTCACTGGGACCGTCCCTGCGTTCATCGCGGCCGGGTTCAAGGAAGTGGCGCGCCGCTCGGCGACGCGCCCCATCATGCGCCGTCACTTTTCCGCAGCCAGATGAGCAGGGACCGGCGCGCGCCGGCCCAACGAAGCTTGTACGCCACGCAGCATTGCCTCTTGCGCCGCCGGATCTAATTCGAAGGTCCGCCGGGCTTGCCGTTCCGGAGGGATCTGGTAGTAGTCCTTGAATGGACGACCGGTGACGCGAACAAGCGCTGCGAGCAACGCCTTGTAGTCGCGCTTGGAGACTTCCAGGACCAGGCGATTGGCTCTCCCCGATTCAGACCAGATGACATGAATTCTGTGCTGGTAGGCGCGCGGGAATTCAAACAACTCGTTGGTAAGCGCGATGGCGATCAGGAATGGGAGCCCCCTGGGATCCGTGTTCTGAAAGACGTCGCTGTCCACCCAGGTTCCGGATCGCCGGGAATCAACCTTCTGATAAGCCACCTCGGTGATCGCCTCGACGGGAATCGACTTCTGCCCGTTGAGCACCACAAGGTCGGCGCGGACTTCGATCGGGACCTTCAGGGCTTCAGCCGAATCGTATGGACCGGCGACATGACGAACGGTCCATTCCGTCTTCTGGCCCCAGAGAGCGGGTGTCAGCAGCAACAACCCAACAAGAATTGAACGCATGATCCCTCCTTGCGAGGCTCATCTTGGGGCCTGCCGAGGAAACGGATCAATGCTCCGGGGGTGAAACGTAGGCTACGCCGCAAGCGCTTGAGCAGAAAGGTGGAAAAGGCGCAGTGCTACGGAAGAGGGCGGGCGCGGGGCCCCGCCTACGGAAGCATTACGGTTGATCCAGTCGTCTTGCGCGCTTCCAGGTCGCGGTGGGCCTGCGCGGCATCCTTCAAGGGATAGGTCTGGTTGATCTGGACCTTGACGATCCCGCGCGCGACCACGTCGAACAGATCGGCGGCGGTGGCCTCCAAGGAATCGCGAGTAGAGATGTAATCGAACAGTTTTGGACGGGTGAGGAAAAGCGATTTGGGCGCCAAGGCGAGCAGGCTG
>CAYPHP010000601.1:0-3437 GCA_964410045.1 uncultured Acidobacteriota bacterium
ATCTGGACCTTCCAAAGCGGGCGTCCCTTCACCGTGGCCCTGCTGCCCGATCTCGACAACAGCAACACGGGGCGGTCCAGCCTGGGCTTCGGCGCCAATAACCGGCCCAATCGCGTGGGTTCCGGGTCGCTCTCGAATCCCACTCCGGACCGCTGGTTCAATACCGCGGTCTTTGTGACCTCGCCGTTCGGAACGTTCGGCAACTCCGGCCGCAACATCCTCGACGGGCCGGGCCTGCAGTCGTTCAACGTGTCCCTAGTGAAGAACACGGCTTTGCGCGAGGGAGTATCGGTGCAGTTCCGGACCGAAGCCTTCAACCTCTTCAACCGCGCGAACTTCGATCTGCCGGACATCTTCGTCGGCTCGCCGTCGTTCGGAAAGATCACTTCGGCGCAGAGCCCAAGGCGCGTCCAGTTCGGCGTGAAGCTGCTCTTTTAGCCACAGATGAACACCGATAAACACGGATCTGATCCGTGTTCATCTGTGTGCATCTGTGGTTTCAACGCCGCTTGAACTTGTCCGCCAGCATGGCGATGGATTCTTCCAGCGTGGGCTTCTTCTTGGGCGGCGGCAGAGGCTTCGGTTGGGGTTTGGCCGCAGGCCTGGCTTGCTGCTGAGGACGGGGCGGAGGCTGAGGGCGGGGCTGGGGCCGCGCGACCACCGGCGGCGGCTCCAACTTCATGGTCAGGGAGATTCGCCGGGCTACTGGATCAGCCGAAAGAATCTTCACCTTCACTGCCTGACCAGCCTTGGCCACCTCGTTGGGATCTTTCACGAAGCGGTGTGATAGCTCGCTGACGTGAACCAAGCCGTCCTGATGCACGCCGACGTCGACGAACGCGCCGAAGTTGGTGACGTTGGTGACCGTGCCTTCGACAACCATGCCGGGCTTGAGGTCCGCGATCGTCAGGATGTCTTCATGCCAGTTGGGGACGGTAAACTCCTGGCGCGGGTCGCGTCCGGGACGTCGCAATTCCTCGCGGATGTCCTCGAGCGTATACATGCCCACCAATTCAGTCTGGAACTCCTCCAGATTGATCCGTCCGACGAGTTCCGGATCTTCCACGAGAGCGGCGATCTCCACGCTCAGCGAGCGGGCCATGCGCTCCACTACGCCGTAGGATTCCGGATGCACAGCCGTGCGGTCGAGCGGATTCTCTCCGCCGCGGATTCGCAGGAAGCCCGCAGCCTGCTCGAAAGTCTTGGGACCGAACCCGGGGACAGCCTTCAATTCGACGCGGGAGCGGAAGGCTCCGCGCTCATTGCGGAATTCGACCACCTTCTGCGCGGTCTTCTCGGTGATTCCCGCGACGTAGCTCAACAGGGCGTGAGAAGCCGTGTTCAGATCCACGCCGACGCGGTTGACGCAGGACTCCACGGTGCTCTCGAGGCTGGCCTTCAGACGCCGCTGGTCCACGTCGTGCTGATACTGCCCCACGCCGATGGACTTGGGATCGATCTTCACCAGCTCAGCCAGCGGATCTTGCAGGCGGCGGGCGATGGAGATGGCGCCGCGCACGGTCACATCCAGGTCAGGAAACTCTTCGCGGGCGATGTCCGAGGCGGAATAGACTGAGGCTCCGGCTTCGCTCACCAGCACCGGGAAGACCTCGGGCATCTCGGCCGCCTTCTCCTTCAGGAACCGTTGGACAAAGGCAAAGACCTCGCGTGAACCGGTACCGTTGCCGATGGCCAGCGCCTTGACGCCGTGGCGGGAGATCAACTGCTCCAACGTCTGGCGCGAACCCTCCACGTCCTGCCGCGGCTCGAGCGGGTGGATCAACGCGTGTTCCAGCAGCTTGCCGGTGGCATCCACGACAGCCAGCTTGCAGCCGGTGCGGATGCCTGGGTCGACGCCCAACACCACCCATTGCCCTGCCGGCGGCGCCAGCAGCAACTGCTGAAGATTCTCGCGGAAGACGCGGATGGCCTCCGTATCGGAACGGTCTTTCAGTTCCTGACGGACCTCATTCTGGATGGAAGGATTCAGCAGGCGCTGGTAGGAGTCCACGATGGCCTGGTGCAGATGCTCTTGCCAGTCGCCCGGAGCGCGCAGCACGTGGCCGCGCAAATACGCCAGCGGCTGGGCCAGATCCAGCTCGATTTCAAAATGCAGAAAGCCTTCCCTTGCGCCGCGGCGGATCGCCAGCATGCGATGCGAAGGGATCTTGGCAGCCGGTTCGCGATAATCGGCGTACATCTTGAACTTGCCTTCCGGATCTTCCTTGCCTTCGACCGCGTGGCTGACGATCAAGCCATGCTCCAGCATCATGCGGCGGATGGCCTGCCGATAGGCGGGAGTCTCACTGATGCGCTCGGCGACGATGTCGCGGGCTCCGGCCAGCGCGTCTTCGGCATTGGCCACGCCCTTCTCGGCGTTCACGAAGGTGGCGGCATACTCGGTCAAGGGCGTTGCGGACGGCTGCTGGTTCCAGAGATAGTCGGCGAGCGGTTCCAGACCCAGCTCGCGAGCCTGCGACGCTCGCGTCTTCTTCTTAGGCTTGTAGGGAAGGTAGACGTCTTCCAGCTCATTCTTCTCGAGGATCGCCTCGATCTTCGCCTTCAACTCCGGGGTGAGTTTGCCCTGCTCAGCGATGGATCCGAGGACCGTCTCCTTGCGGTCTTCCAGTTCGCGGAAGTATTCCAGGCGGTCCTGGACGGTGCGGATCTGCACCTCGTCGAGGTTGCCGGTAACCTCCTTGCGATAACGGGCAATGAAGGGAACCGTGCCGCCGTCGTCAAGCAGTTCGATGGTGGCCACCAGGCCCTTGAGAGGCACTTGACTTTCCCGTGCGATATGCAGCAGGACAGCGGTGGAAAGTTGTTTCAGCTCTTTCATGCAGCAAACAGGCATTTTATGCTAACTTCCCTCAGTTGAGCGAACTCTCGGAAATCGGGCGCCGGGCAAGGCGGCGGATTGCGCGGCGGTTGATCCCGTTTCTCTTCATCCTCTACATCATCGCCTACCTGGACCGCGTCAACGTCAGCTTCGCCACTTTGGAGATGTCCCGGGCATTGGGGTTCAGCGACCGCGTCTTCGGGCTCGGCGCCGGAATCTTCTTCATCGGCTACTTCATTCTCGAGATCCCCGGCGCGTTGATCGTGGAGCGCTGGAGCGCCCGCCGCTGGATCGCGCGGATCATGATCTCCTGGGGCATCATCACCGTGCTGATGGCGTTTCTGGAGACCGCCAACCAGTTCTATACCGCCCGTTTCCTGCTCGGAGCAGCGGAAGCCGGATTTTTCCCGGGGATCATCGTGTACCTGACGCACTGGTTCCGCTATGAAGACCGGGCCAAGGCCGTGGCCATGTTCATGTCGGCCATCCCCATCTCCAACGTGCTGGGCTCGCCGATCGCCGGGTTGCTGATGCGAATCGACTGGCTCGGCTACGAGGGCTGGCGCTGGCTCTTCGTGCTGGAAGGCATTCCCGCGGT
>CAYPHP010000602.1:0-3433 GCA_964410045.1 uncultured Acidobacteriota bacterium
CCTGGATCTCATGCGTGTGCTCTTGGCGGTGAACAACGTCCCTGGATCCCGGCCGCCGTCCTGCTCCGACCGGTATGACGCCATGGATGTTTACCCGGTGGATAGCTGTACGAGTTCACCGTGTCAAGGTTTGGCCGCCACGCGCGGTGGAGACGGACTGCTGGATGTCCGCGACGTGGTCCAGGAGTTGCGCCGGGTGACCGGCCTGGACCTGGATCGACCGCAACGCACGCCGCGCGGATTGGCATGCACGGCAAGCAGAGCGAAAGACACGCTGGGCGTGAAGACCTGGGACGATCCCGATGGGTTCCTGGTGTTGGGAAGTACTGGCCGGCTCGCGGAACCGGAAGGACAAGTTCCTGTCTACCTGGAGGCGCGGCGGGATCTGACTCGCGTGGTGCTGACGCTATCGCTAGGAAACGGCCGGTCACCGATGCGTTTTGTGCCGTCCGGCGTGCAGCCTGGCCTGGTCTTCGATGCCCAACCTGGCGTGCTGGCGTTGGCGTGGCTGGATGGCCTAAGCGTGCCTGCCGGCCAGCGGATCCTGCTGGGATACGCCACCGGGCCTTCGGATTTCGCGGCCGGCCTGGCAGTGCAACGATTGTCGGCCGCCGGACTGGATGATTACCGGGTCGTTCGTTTGAATCTGGCGAATCCCGCCGGACGGAGCCGCCGGTAGGCGAGGAGAGGAATCACAGAAGAGATGCGCAGGTCATCGGTGTTCTGGTTGATCGCGGTGCTCGCCTCGATTCCCCTGCTGGGGCAGAACACCATCAACGTCAGTTGTCCAAGTTCAGCCTCTGCAGGTGTGACCATTTCCTGCACCGCGAGCTTGTCCTTGGGAGGCGGAGTCAGTGTGGACAGCTTGACATTCGGCATCACCGTGACGCCGGTGGCCGCAGCGCCCGCTCTCAACGGTGCGAACCTGGGGTTCACACCCGCAATTTCCAACACCTCCTCGTCGGGAACTCCCAACGGAGTGGCGGTGCTGGCGAATCCCAGCCCCGCATTGACCGGCAGTTTGACAGTCGGTACAGTGACCATCCCGCTGCCTTCGGACGCAGCCGACGGCCATAGTTATTCCGTCGCTTTCAGCAACGCCAGCGCTTCTTACAACAGCGACCTGGTGAGCTTGACGCAAGGATCGGCGGCGACGGTTGTAATTACCCGGTCCGCGCTGGCCGTCACCTTGAGCAACACAGGGGCCAACGCGTTCAATCTGAGCATCTCGATCACCGGGGACTTCGGCCAGACCACGGACTGTGGCAGCACGTTATCGGCAAGCGCCAGTTGCACAGTGACGGTTACGTTTACGCCGACGCTGACGGGCCCCCGCACGGGCTCGCTCAAGATCGCCGCGGCAGGTCCGGCCAGTCCACTTGTAGTCCGCTTGTTTGGCGCTGGAATTTCGGGTCCCGTCGGCCCCAAGGTGAGTTTCTCGCGGACCGCCATGCATTTCGGCAGCCAAGGCGTGGGCGGCTCAAGCGGTCCGAGCGCCATCACTCTTACCAATACGGGCGATGCCACGCTGACGGTGACCAGCGTCACTGCCGGCGGTGACTACTCGCAAACCAACGGCTGCGGCTCTGTCGCGGTCTCCGGCACGTGCACGATCAACGTGACGTTTACGCCGTCTACAACGGGAAGCCGCGCGGGCGTGATCACCATTGTCGATGACGCCACCGGCAGCCCGCACGTGATTCGTTTGTTTGGCCTGGGAACGAGCGGTACTGCGCCGGCGACCAGTTTCTCCAGTGCAAGCGTTAACTTCGGGAACCAACCCATGGGTGTCACCAGCGCTGGGAAGATGGTCACTGTCACCAACACCGGAAGTTCTACCTTGACCATTACGGCCGTCACCGCGGCGGGAGACTTCTCCGCGTCCGGATGCGTGACCTCGCTGGCGCCATCCGCGAACTGCACCATCACCATCACATTCACGCCGACGGCAACGGGCCTACGCAACGGAAGCGTCGCCCTGACCGATAATGCTGCGGGTAGCCCGCAAATGATTCGACTGTTTGGAAATGGGACTTAGTACATCTGGAGGCTGCATGAAGAGCGAAATTCGGTACGTCCTCGGCACATTGCTGGTCTTGTCGTGCCTTGCCGGAGCTTGGGGCCAACAGCCGGTCACACCGGCCGAGCCGGAAACGGCACGCGCCGTGACTCAAGATCCCGGCGGCATCGGACCAGGCAGCCGCGTCCCGCGGTTGATTAAGTTCAGCGGCGTATTCCGGACTCCCACCGGAACCGCGCTCACCGGCGTCCATGGAGTGACGCTGGCCCTGTACAAAGACCGTCAGGGAGGCGCGCCGCTGTGGCTGGAAAGTCAAAACGTCGAGCTCGACGAACAGGGCCGTTACACCGCGCTGCTCGGGGCGACCAAGAGTGACGGTGTGCCGCTCGAGTTGTTCGCTGCCGATGAAACGCGCTGGCTGGGCGTCCAGGTGCAGTTGCCGGGTTACCAGGAGGAGCCGCGTACTTTGCTGGTGAGCGTGCCGTACGCGATGAAGGCCGCGGAGGCCGAGACCCTCAGCGGACTGCCTGTGTCCTCGTTCGTTCTCACGCCGGAAGCGGCGAAGAAGGCCGGCCGGGAAAGCGGCCCCGTCGGGCTGAATGCGGCGACCACCCTGCCCTTCGCGGCGGTGTCGGGGACTGGCACCGCCAATCAACTGCCCAAATGGCTGGACGGCGCGGGAACCTTGGGGAATTCCGCGGTGACGGATACCGGCAGCGCCGTGGGTGTGGGCACCACCAGCCCTTCGGCCCCCTTGCACGTCAAAGTCAGCGGCACCACGGATCCCGTCCTGAAGTTGGAGGCGGCTTCCCCTGTCGACTCGCTCTCCCTGAAGGTTACCCACCCGGGAGCTGTGGTTGGATTCGCGCTGGCGGGTGGAGCAGGAGCGTTTTTCACGACCTCCGGGGCCGATGATGCCATCATCTTCGGACAGCCAAACAAAAACCTGCTGTTGGGATTGGGCAGCGCAGAGAGCATGCGCATCACATCCTCCGGGAATGTCGGCGTGGTGAACAACCTGGGCGTCGGTTCCAACACCCCGACCGCGCCGTTGCATATCTTGTCGAATGGAACAAAAGATCCGGCGCTGCATGTCCAGGGCGTCAACACGACCGATGCTCTTTCCTTCAAGATTACTCATCCCAACGCCGTCATCGGATTTGCGCTGGCCGGCGGCGCCGGATCCTTCTTCCCCACCTCCGCTCAGGACGATGGAATGTTATTCGGGCAGGGCGGCAAGAACCTGTTACTGGGCCTGGGCGGCTCGGAGTACATGCGGGTGGCATCCTCGGGCAACGTCGGCATCGGCACCACCACCCCGGCCCAGAAGCTGGACGTGGCCGGCAACATCAATGCCAGCGGCACGGTGACCGCGACATCGCTCAGCGGGAATGGCTCTGCGCTGACCAGCCT
>CAYPHP010000603.1:0-3427 GCA_964410045.1 uncultured Acidobacteriota bacterium
GTTGCAGCAGCGTGAACGCGCTCACTGCCCGCAGGGCCGCGCGCCCGATGCGCTGATCGGCCGCATAACCGGCCATCACCGCGAAGGGGAGCGTGCCGGTGATCCACCATTGCAGCCCCTGCCAGGCGGCCAGCCAGAGGACGGGCGCCGCCGAAGCCGCCAGCGCCTCCCACGGCGCGCGCTCGCGCCGCAGCCAGTAGTGCAGCGGCAGGATCGCCGCCACCGCCAGCGACTGCAGCGCGAAGAATCCTCCCGCGGTCAGGAACAGGCCCGCCCAGGCGAACCGGCCGGCGAGATAGAACGCGGTACCCGCCAGCACCAGCGCCAGGGCCGGGGCGTCCGATTCATTCGACCCCGCCGCCACCTGCATCACCGGCGCCGACGCCACCAGCAGCGCCGCCCAATGGGCGCGCCGCGTGAAGCGCTCGGCGATCAGGTATGCCGCCAGCGTGATGACCACTGCGAATACGGCGTAGACCCCGTGGAAGACCGGCGGCGAATACCGCCCGGCCCCCGCCCAGATCGCCGCCAGCAGGTAAGCGTTCCCGGGCGGATGCGGGTGGCCCTGCATCGAGACCACCGCGCCCTGGAAGACGGTCTCGAAATCGAGCGGCGTCCAGGGACGCTCGAAGATGTGCGCGGCGATTTCGAGGTAGGTGACCTCGTCCGCCTGCGGCGGCTGCCACAGAAACGGAATCCGCAGCAGCAGAGTGAACAGCGCCAGCAGCCCGAGTGTCCGTGCACGAGACAAGCAAACAGTGTAACGCCGCTCGTCGGAGGCGGAGTCCTCTCTGCGAAATGCGGAGCTGCAGCGCGCCGAAGGCGAGCCCCGGCTGAGCCCGTGGCGGGGGTGATACCTTTTGATTACTCGTTTGATACGAGTAACGATTTGCCACCGTGGGGGTACATCTTGTGGCCGATTATGGGGTGGACACAACATGTTCTGAGAACGGGGGGCAGAAACGGGGAAAAATCCCGAGAAACCCGGAGTTTTCGGCAAGAAACCCGGAGTGTTTTGCTTGACACCCCCTGGGGCGGCGGCATATCAACATGCACAGGAACGGTGCACCGCCCTCCAGGAGAGAGGGCCGTCTTGACGCGCCGTCCGAGGGCGTTGCCAATGCTTGATTCTCGCGAAGTGATGAACGTCCGGCAGGCGTCGCAATACTTGGGGATCTCCGCCGATACGCTCTACCAGTACGTATCCTCGCGGCAAATCCCGGCCTTCAAGCTGGGCAATCGGTGGAAGTTCAAGAAGACCACGCTGGATCGCTGGATGACGAAACAGATGACGCGGCAAGCGGGCCGCAAGCAGGCCGACCTGGCCTGATCTCGCCGGAAGCGGGGGCAAACGATGTTTGGGATGGGCAAAACGAAACCTGTGGTCGGACTGGACATCGGGTCCAGCGCGGTGAAAGCCGTGGAACTTAAGAAGAAAGGCAGCAACATGGAGTTGCTGCATCTGGCCATGCAGAACCTCCCGCAGGAAGTGGTGGTGGACGGCGCCATCGTGGACAGCGGGGCGGTGGCGGCCACCATCAGCCAGATCTTCTCCGACTACAAGATCAAGACCAAGACCGTGGCCACCAGCGTCAGCGGACATTCCGTCATCGTGAAGCGCCTGACGCTGACCGGCATGTCGGAATCCGACTTGTACGACGCCATCCAGGGCGAAGCGGCGCAACACATCCCCTTCGACATCCAGGAAGTCAATCTGGACTACCAGGTGCTGGAAGGCGACGAGAACAGCGCCAACATGGACGTGCTGCTGGTGGCGGCGAAGAAGGACAAGATCCTCAACTACACCCACGCGCTGAACTCCGCGCAGCGCGCCGCGGCGGTGGTGGACATCGACTCGTTCGCGGTGCAGAACGCCTACGAGTTCAACTACGAGCCGGAACCCGGCGGCGTGGTGGCCCTGCTGAACATCGGGGCCAGCGTGATGAACATCAACCTGGTGCGCGGCACCACCCCGCTCTTCGTGCGCGACGTGTCGGTGGGCGGCAACCAGTACACCGACTCACTGATGAAGGAACTGGACCTCACCTTCGACGACGCCGAGCGCGTGAAGATGGGCAAGAGCGTGGCCGGCGTCAGCGACGAGGCGCGCCTGCCCGTGCTGCGCTCGGTCTCCGAGATCATCATCCTGGAGATCCAGAAGACTCTGGATTATTTCCGCTCCACCGCGGGTGGCGAGCAGATCAAGCGCATCTACGTGGCCGGAGGAACCGCGCGCGTGGCCGGCCTGCTGGACCTCCTGCGGCAGGAGTTCTCCATGCCCGTGGAAGAGATGAACCCGTTCCGCAAGGTGAACTTCAATCCCGCGGGACCTTACGCCGAGTTGGTGGACGAGAACGCGCCGCGCCTGGCTGTGGCCGTGGGTCTGGCGCTGAGGAGCTTTGAAAGCCTATGATTCGCATCAATCTTCTCGGGGTCAAGAAAGAGCCGAAGAAGAGCGCGGCGCCGTCGGTCTCCCTGGAAGGGGCCAAGCTCACCGGCATGGCGCTGGCCTTCATCGGCCTGGCGATCGCGGCTCTCGGGATCCACTACTACCAGATTCAGAGCGAACTCTCCCGCCTGGAGCAGGAACGCAAGGTCCAGGAAAGCGAGAAGCAGCGGCTGGCCGCGGTGAAAGCGCAGTACGACCAGTTCGAAGCCGGCAAGCGCAACCTCCAGCGCCAGATCGAGATCATCGAGGCGCTCAAGAAGGGCCAGACCGGGCCGGTGGAGATGCTCGGCCAGTTGGCCGGCACCGTGCAGAACACCAAGACCATGTGGCTGACCAAGTTCGAGAACACCGGCCAGCGCCTGGTGATGGAAGGCGTGGCCCTGAGCGTGGTCACGGTGGCCGATTTCATCCGCAACCTGCGTAACACCGGCCAGTTCCAGAAGGTGGAGATCACCGAGACCGCGCAAGACGAGCGCGCGCGCGAGCTGACCAATTTCCTGTTCACGATTCCCGCGGAGTTGCCGCCGCTGGGACCCGTGGATCCGGCCGCCAAGCCGAAAACGTAGGAGCCGAGGGACAACGCCATGAAGAAATTCTCCGAACTGCCGCTGCTGGGACAAATCGGCGTCTTCCTCGGCATCGCCGTGGCCATTGTGGCCGCCGGCGAGTACTTCTACCTCAACGACGCGGTCGTCAAGGTGGACGGCCTGCGTGCGGCGGTAGAGAAGCTCAAGAAGGAAAACGACGCCATCCGGCCCTTCGAGCAGAAAGCCAAGCAACTCCAGGTGGAGAACAAGCAACTGGAGCTGCAGCTCGAAAACCTCAAGACCGTGGTGCCCGACGACAAGAACGCCGACAGCTACATCCGGATGGTGCAGGAAGCCTCCGCCGTGGCGGGAATCTCTGTCCGGCGCTTCACCGCCCTGCCGCTGGCGACCAAAGAGTTTTACGTTGAGTTGCCGTTCGAGATCGAAATCG
>CAYPHP010000604.1:0-3425 GCA_964410045.1 uncultured Acidobacteriota bacterium
GCGATTGAGGAGTGTCTCAAGGCCATCGCCGTGGACCCCGAATTCGGCAACCCCTATAACGACATCGGCGCATACCTCATCGAACTGGACCGCTGGGAGGAGGCGATTCCCTGGTTCCAAAAGGCGGTGCAAGCCTCCCGCTACGAGAGCTATTTCTTCCCGCACTTCAACATGGGACGGGTCTACGAGCACCTGAAACAGTGGAAGCAGGCCGAGCAGTGTTACCGGGACGCCTTGAAGGTGAATGCGAACTATCGCCTGGCTCAGACGGCCCTGAAGCGTCTCATGACGAGGTGGAACTAGTGGATTTTGACTACCGGGTCTTGGGATTGCAGCACCTGCTGGGCACCGGGCTGCTGGCGGGGTTGACGCTGTCCTTCAGCCTCCGCCATCCTGATCCGCGGTTCAATCGCGAGTTCCGATGGACGCTCGTTCTTCTCACTCTGTCGGCGCTGTCGGCGATACCCCTGTTTCGCGACGAACGGCCAGGAAAGCTGGTCTTCGCGCCCCTGCTCCTGTTTGTCTCATCGTTAATCTCGTTCTTGGTCTTTGTAGCCAAGAGCGCTGCGGCACGGTTGAGAGATGAGCGCGAGCGCCGCCGTGGGGGAAGATGAAAGTCTTATTTCATGGCCGCGATGATCGCCGCGGTGAACTCCGGGGTCCCGGCCGTTCCCCCGACGTCTCGTGTGAGATGCTTTTTCTCCTGGTAGACCGCACATAGTGCTCCGTAGATGCGGTCAGCGGCTTCACGCTCGCCCATGTGCCGCAACATCATCACCGCTGACTGCAGCAGCGCGGTGGGATTGGCCAGTTTCTTCCCGGCAATGTCCGGAGCGCTGCCGTGCACCGCTTCAAACAGCGCGGTATCGTCGCCGATGTTGGCGCCGGGCACGATCCCCAATCCGCCCACCAGCCCCGCGCACAGGTCCGAGACGATGTCGCCGTAGAGGTTTTCCATCAGTAGCAGATCGAACTGGTAAGGATTCATCACCAGTTGCATGCAGGCGTTATCCACGATGATCTCGCGGTACTCGATCTCTGGATAGTCGTGAGCCACCTTGCGGGCCGAGCGTAGGAACAGCCCGTCGCTCAGTTTCATGATGTTGGCTTTGTGGACACAGGCAATCTTCTTGCGGCCTTCGCGCCGGGCATATTCAAAGGCGTATCGGGAGATGCGCGTGGAAGCACGCTCGGTGATGATCTTCAGGCTCTCCACCACGCCGGGAACCACTTCGTGCTCCAAGCCCGAATAGAGTCCTTCTGTGTTCTCGCGGAAGATCACCAGGTCCACGTCGCCGTAGCGGGTGGCCAGGGCCGGCAGGTTGCGCACCGGCCGGAAGCTCACGTACAGATCCAGCAGCTTGCGTAAAGCGACGTTGATGCTGACGTGGCCGCCTCCCACAGGTGTAGTGGTAGGACCCTTCAAGCCAAACTTATTGCGGCGCAACGATTCCACCAGTTCGTCGGGCACAGACTTGCCGTTTGCCGCCAGGGACACAGCGCCAACCTGAAAGGTTTCCCACTCGACGTGCACGCCTGCCGCTTCCACGATTTTGACGACTGCCTCGGAGATCTCCGGGCCGATTCCGTCGCCGGGAATCAAAGTGATCTTGTAAGTCATGAGGTAAGTAATGAGTATATCGCGACCGGGCCTTGCATTTCGCGCCGCAACTCGCCTTGCTCCTCGAGCAGGTCGAGGTGCGCGAAGACTTCGCTCAGCGCCAGGAAGCTGCCATGGCGGGCCTCCTCGGGAAACAGACATGCGGCCACTTGCATGGCCGTGTGCGGCTTGGATCGCAGGCAGGAACGCACCGCATCCTGCCGCTGGTGATGCAGGCGCATCGACCACTTGAAGTGTTCTTCGTAGTCGGTCACCGGGCGGTTGTGTCCGCCGTGGATGATCGCGGGACGCAGCTCGCGGATGCTCTCCAGCGTTGCGAGGTAGGCCCTCAAGGATGGGAACCGTCCATGCAGACCCTGCGGATCGGGCGCCAGAAAGGGATTGGGCGTGATCTTGTCGATTACCGTATCGGCCGCCAGAAGAATGCGACGCTCCGGCTCCCAGAACGAGACGCTGCCCGGTGTGTGGCCCGGAGTGTGCAGCAAACGCAGCGTCGCCGGACCACAGGGCAGTTCCGTTAGTTCGGCCACGGAACGGAATTCCTTGAGCGGAGTCCCCATGATGCGGATCTCCTCGAACTGAGCGTGCTGTTGGCGGCGAAACTCGTCCGAGACTCCAGCCTGGTCCATGATGCCTATGAAGAACTGGCTCATCGCCGAGTCGGCGCAGAGTTGTGCCCTCTCGACCGGGTTGGCGTAGATCGGGGCCCCGGCTTGCTCCGCGAGCGGCACGGCGATGCCCACATGGTCGATATGGAAATGAGTGAGCACGATCTTGCGCAGCGCGCGCGCGGCGATGCCGCACTCGCTCAGAAGCGCGCCGAGGCGCTCGACCGCGCCGGGCATTGCCGGCCCGGTGTCCAGCAGAACAGGCTCCGGCTCGCGGATGGCGTACAGGTTGACCGGCCCCACGGGGAACGGTGTCGGGACGGTCACGCGATAGAGCGGCAACTCAGGATGCAATTGTTCAACAGGCTTCAAAACTAGTCCTTGTAAAGGTCATCGATGATGGCGGCGTATTGGTCGGCGATCCGGTTGCGCCGGACTTTCAAGGTCGGCGTGATGGTTCCCTCGGCGATGCTGAAGTCCTGGTCCAGGAGAGCGATCCTCTTGACCCTTTCGAACTGAGCGAGATCCGTGGTGTACTCGTCCACCTGCTGCTGCATGAACGCCACGACTTGGGGATGGCGCACCAACTCCACGGGCGAAGCGAACGCGATTCCGGCGGAGCGGGCGTACTCGGAAAGCTTGGGAACGTTAGCCACGATCAGCGCGGAAACAAAACGGCGGCGATCGCCGATCACCACCACGTTCAGGATGTAAGGATTGGTCTTCAGCTTGTTCTCGATCGGCTGCGGCGCGATGAATTTGCCGCCGGCCGTTTTCAGCAGATCCTTCTTGCGGTCGGTGATCACCAAGTAGCCGTCGGCGTCCAGGTGGCCGATGTCGCCGGTGTGGAACCAGCCGTCGCGGAGCACTTCGGCGGTATCCTCGGGCCGCTTGTAGTAGCCCTTCATGATGTTGGGGCCGCGCGCCAGGATCTCCCCGTCCTCAGCGATCTTGATCTCGATGCCGGGCAGCGGACGGCCGACCGTTCCGGGCCTGATGGATTTCGGCGAGTTCGCGGTCAACACCGGCGACGTTTCAGTCAGCCCGTAGCCTTCCAGAATCTTCAGGCCGCAGGCCATGAAGAATTCGATCAGCGCGGGAGAAAGCGGAGCGCTGCCCGATCCCACCGCTTTCAAGCGTCCGCCGAGCCGCGCCCTCATCTTGGTGAAGACCAGCCGGTCGGCCAGCGCCAGTTT
>CAYPHP010000605.1:0-3418 GCA_964410045.1 uncultured Acidobacteriota bacterium
GTTCCTGAGGACGTGTTGCGGCTTTCTTGGAGTGCGGGAGCTGCTCCCGGCGGGCCGAGGCAAGCCTCGGCCCCCGAAGGCGGCGGCAAGCCGCCGCACTCCAATCTGCTCCTGGTGAATCTCGAGAAAGGAAGACGGCCATATGCAACCTGGGACGGAATTCGGAAAGGTGGAAGGCGAGCAAGGAATCCTGACCATTCGCGGCGGCGGGAACGTTCGCGGATGGAACGGGATCAAGTACAAGTCGGGTCTCTCGGCGAGGAACGTCGGGGCCAAGAAGTTGTCGATGAACGTGGCCACGATTCCGCCCGGCGGAGTTGCCGCAGCGCACATCCACGTGGGTTTTGAAGTCATGCTTTACATCCTGTCCGGCCGTGTGCGCCATGAATACGGACCGGCACTCGAGCACAAGCTCGAAAACGAAGCGGGCGACTTCATCTTCATCGAGCCCGGCGTGCCTCACGAGGTCTTCAACATAAGCGACACAGATCCCGTCGTGGCCGTGGTCGCGCGGTCCGACGCCAGCGAGTGGGAAAACATCGTCAACTTCAAGAGGCCGGCGTGAGACGGGCTCTGCTGATCATCCTGCTGGCGCTTTCGGCTCAGGCGCAGGCTCCTTACACAATCGAAGCGATCCGCTACGCAACGATTCCCGGCTTCCCGCTTTCGAGTCTGGTGATGGGAGCCCCGAAAGACCAGCGCCTGGACATTGCCATGGCCGTCTGGCTGATTCGCGGCGGTGGTCACACCATTCTGTTCGATACTGGGTTCCACCGCCAGAAGTGGATGGATCAGTTCGGCGTCGCGGACTTCCTCTCTCCGGATCAAGCCGTGCGGCATGCGGGCGTCGAACCCTCACAGGTCACCGACATCATCATCAGTCACGCGCATTGGGATCACATGGGCGGGATCGACCTGTTTCCCAACGCGACCGTCTGGATTCAGAAGGCGGAGTATGAGTATTACACCGGGACCGCGTGGCAGGCGGGCGGCCGAAAGGGCGGAATCGATCCGGACGACGTGCTCGAGTTGGTCCGCCGGAACACGCGCGGGTAAGTGCGGCTGGTCGACGGGGACAGCGTTGAGGTGATCCCTGGGATCACCGCGTACACCGGCGCCCGGCACACGTATGCATCGCAATACATCCGCGTGGCCGGCGACGCGCCCTACGTGCTGGCATCCGACAACTGCTACCTCTACGAGAACTTGCGTTCACATCGGGCCAGCGCTACGTTCGATCCCGCCGACGTACCGGCGAATCTCGCGGCGCAGGAACGGATGGTGAAACTGGCCGGCGCTGTCGATCGCGTTGTGCCCGGACACGATCCGGCGCAGTTTGCGGGCGGCAAAGGACGCGTCGTGAGAATCCGGTAGTTTCTTTGCCACAGAGGCACAGAGGACACAGAGACGGACTAGGGACGGTCGGGGTCCAGGTCAAACGCCTCCACCTGGTATTCGAAATACTCCCCTAGAAACTCCAGGTAAATTTCGTGGACCAAATGAATCAGCTTTCGTGCGCCGTATTCGTAGGCGCCAGCTTTGGCGTGCATCGTCAACGAGACGTTGCCGCCGCGGTTGACGCAGCGGACCTCCGCCTTCCTGGGATCAATACGACGATGAGGCGGGAACTTCTTCGATGACCGCGATTCCACGAAGCGCAGCAACTCGCGGTACATCGCGGAGCGGCGCGGCACTTTAGGCAAGACCAGCGGGAATCCCAGGGTACCCTTACGGGTGTCGACGACCAGGTCGAACCGGCGATCGCGATGCCAGGTTATCTTGAAGACGGCTCTGCCGTTGCGCACAGGACCGCCGCTGAAGCCGCGAAACACGGCGCGGTCGGCGTAGCCTTGCAGCAGGGTAGCGACGCGCTCGATGTGCGCCGGTTCCTTCAGTGGGCGATCGCTCCGACGCCCGGCTCCGGATTCATGAAATTGCCCGGCGGATAGGCCCGGGCAGACGTGAATTCCTTGATGGCCTGGCAATTGATCAGCGTGGAGACGGATTCCTTCGACGCCGCGTCGTAAGCGCGCTTCAGTGCCGCACGGAACTGCGTCTGATTGCGCACGTACTCGCCGCGAGCGCCGAGCCCTTCGGCCATCTTGTCGTAGCGCAGGTTTTCCTGGAACAGGTACATGTGCATGGACCGCGCCGACGATGCCGCGTTCGGCCACATGCCCCAGGAGTTGTTGTTGTAGACGATCGCGACCACGGGGATCTTGTACTTGGCCGCCGTGTCCAACTCAAACATGCTGTAAGCGGCGCCCGCATCGCTCGAGACGCAGAACACCGGAGCGCCCTTGTAAGGCGCCTGCGGACCCACGCCGCGTTGCACGGCTGCGCCTGCCCCGATGGTCATGGCCAGGTCCGGACCGATAGCCCCGTACTGGTAGGCGCAATTCACCACCTGCCCTGGACGGTAGGCGCGCAGCCAGCGGCCGATGAAGTTGCCGATGGTCCAACCGCCCCAGCCCAGCACGGTCTGCTTGGGATCGATGCTGCCCTTGTACAGGAAATCGTGGACTTCCTTGGCCAGCACTGCGGGATGCAGATATCCGGTGTCGGCGCTGTACTTCAGGCCCAGATCCACCTGGTCGAGAATGGTCTTCTCGTACTTCTGCTTGGCGGCAGCGATTTCGGCCACCCAAGCGTCGCGCTTGCGGCGCGGCGTGACGGCATTCAGCGCTTCGAGGAACGCTTTCTCGTCGGAGACGATGCCCAGATCGAGCGGCCAATTGCGGCCCAGGTCCTCTTGCACCGGATGGACGCGAATGGCCTTCACGTCGGGATTGAAGCGGTACTCGCCGGGGCTGGGCATGGAATACTGCCCGATAAAGATCACCAGGTCGGCGCTCATCAGCGCCTCGGGGGAGAGGCTGGCGCACAGCCGGTGCTCATCGGGGAAGTGGCCGCGCACCGGACCGGTGGTGACCACGGCCATCTCATTCTTCTCGGCGATTTCCTTGAGCACGTCCCACGACTTGGTGTGAAACACTCCGTGTCCCGCCAGCAGCAGCGGGCGCTCCGCCTTGGCGATCAGGTCCGCAGCCTTCTGGACGTCCTTCGGCGACGGATGCGGGCGCGACTCGCTGCGGTACTTCTCCTTGCCGTAGAAATCCTTGAGCTTGGCGGGATCGGTGAAGCGGGCGCGGGCCACCTCGCCGGGGAAATCCAGATGCACACAACCCGGCACGCCGGATTTGAGTTGGCGGAAGGCGTACGCGCCGTATTCGTGTACGCGGTCGGCGGCGATCAGGCGCTTGCCGTACTTCTTCATGCCCGTGGTGATGGGCTGCTGATAGCCGGTCTGGATGAACGTTTCGCGGTCGTCGCCGGCGATGGTCATGTTGCTGGCCAGCACCAGAAGCGGCGTGCGCGCGGCGTGCGCGGCCGCGATGTTCATGATCATGTTGGTGAA
>CAYPHP010000606.1:0-2941 GCA_964410045.1 uncultured Acidobacteriota bacterium
CCGCATCGGCGGTCTGCAGTACGAGACCTACGACGGGTTCGAGAAGCAGGTGAAGGCGTTCTGCGACGACTTTCCGAAGAAAGTGGACGAGTACGAGACGCTGCTCACCGGCAACCGCATTTGGGTCGGCCGGACCAAGAACGTCGGCGTGCTGACCGCCGAGGACGCCATCCAACTCGGCGTCACCGGTCCGATGCTGCGGGCGAGCGGGGTAAAGTGGGATATCCGCAAGGCGATGCCTTACGCCGCCTATCCGGATTTCGAATTCGACATTCCTACCGGTCCGAATGGTGACACCTTCGACCGGTACATGGTGCGCATGGAAGAAATGCGCCAGTCGCGCCGCATCATCATGCAGGCAGTGGAGAAGATCCCCGAAGGGCCGATCATGGCCAAGATCCCCAAGGTGATCAAGCCGCCGGTGGGTGAGTATTACCATTCGATTGAAGCGCCCAAGGGCGAGCTCGGGTACCTGGTGATCAGCGACAACAGCACCCAGCCCTACCGGGTGCGCGTGCGGCCTCCGTCATTCGTCAACCTGCAGGCGCTGGACTGCATGGTCCGCGGCCACCTGATCGCCGACGTGGTGGCCATCATCGGCACGATCGACATTGTGCTAGGCGAGATCGACAGATGAGACTTTTGCCTTTTGACTTTTGCCTTTTGACTTTCCGGAAGAACGCATGGACATAGCTCAAATCCTGACAGCGGCAAAGCCTTACCTGATCATGCTGGTGGTGGTGGGCGTTTGGCCGCTGGTTTCCGGCTACATCGTGCTGGTGGAACGCAAGGTGATGGCCGACATGCAGGTGCGCCTGGGACCGATGCGGGTTGGTCCGCACGGCTTGTTGCAGCCCATCGCCGACGCCGTCAAGCTGCTGCTGAAGGAAGACATCATTCCCCACCAAGTGGACCGCTGGGTTTTCTGGCTGGCCCCGGTGGTTCCGGTGATGACCGCCCTGACCGCGTTCGCGGTCCTGCCCTTCAACGAAAACCTGTTCGTCGCCGACCTAAACATCGGCATCGTTTTCATTCTGGCCATGGCCTCCATCGGCGTCCTGGGCATCATGCTCGGCGGCTGGGCGTCCAACAGCCACTACCCGCTACTCGGCGCACTGCGCTCGTCGGCCCAGTTGGTGAGCTACGAAGTGGCCATGGGCTTTGCCGTGATTTCCGGATTGCTGATGGCCGGCAGCCTGAGCATGGTTTCGATCGTCAAGGCCCAGCAGGCGGGCGGAGTATGGTTCGTCTTCTACCAGCCGGTGGCTTTCTTTATTTACGTGGTCGCGGGCCTGGCGGAGACCAATCGCGCGCCCTTCGACATGCCGGAAGCCGAGTCGGAACTGGTGGCCGGGTTCATGACCGAGTACAGCGGATTCCGCTGGGCCCTCTACTTCCTGGCTGAATACTCCAACATCTTTGTAGTCTGTTCGATCTGTACCACGCTGTTCCTGGGCGGATGGCTACGTCCGTTTCCGAACGTGGCGGCTTTGAGCTTTCTGGAGTTTGCGCCGGCGGCGCTGACGGTGCCGGTGGGGCTGGGATGCTTGTATCTCACACGCCGTCCCACGCCGAAGCGCAGTGACGTACTGATCCTGGCCGCGGTCGGCGCCGGGCTTCTGCTGCTGGGCCTGGTCTTCGCCGCGCCCCAGGTGCGTCCTTATATCAACGGACCCTTCTGGTTCCTCTCGAAAGTCGCGTTTCTGATCTACTTCTTCATGTGGTTCCGTTTCACGTTCCCGCGGTACCGGTATGACCAGCTTATGGGATTGGGCTGGCGGGTGATGATTCCGCTCGGCATCGCCAACATTGTGGCCACGGCCGGAGCGCTGCTCTACCTGAGGGGCGGTCAATGACCAAGTTTCTGCGCAAGATCTTTATGGTGGATCTGCTGGAGGGGATGGCCGTCACCTTCCGCTACCAGCATCCGAAGAACATCTACACCGAGGAATATCCCAAAGAGCGTCCGCCGGTGGCGGAGCGCTACCGCGGGGCCCCTCGGCTGAACATCAATCCGGAAGACGGGACCACGCTGTGCATCGCCTGCAATCTTTGTGCTTTGGCGTGCCCCGAGAATCTGATCGTCGTGAGTTGGGAACGCGCCGGCGGCGCCAGCGGCAAGAAGACCCTGACCAACTTCACTTACGACACCGCTCGCTGCATGTTCTGCGGGCTGTGCGAAGACGCCTGTCCCACCGACGCCCTGGAATTGACCCAGGACTTCGAGCTGGCCAGCTACACCCGGGAGGGCGCGATTTGGGACCGCCAGGCTCTTGAGGAAGGGCCGCGGCCCACGCAATACAAGGCCTAAAGAATGGCGAACCAGATTTTCTTTGTCGTGTTTGCGGCGCTGAGCCTGGTCAGCGGGATCCTGGTGATCACTTCCCGCAACGCGGTTCACAGCGCCATCTTCCTGATCTTCACCCTGCTCGGCGTGGCGGGCATTTACCTGCAACTGCAGGCCGAATTCCTGGCCGGCGTGCAGGTGATCCTCTACGTCGGCGGGATCATGGTGCTGTTCCTGTTCGTGATCATGCTGGTGAACCTGGACCAAGCGGCCAAAGAGCGGGTCTTCAATCGCCATTGGGCCGTCGGCTTGACGACTGTGGTCTTGTTGGGCCTGGAACTGGTTTACCTGCTGGTGAAGGGCGACCACGGTTTCGGATTCGGGAACCCGCCGGCCGCCATGGACAAGCTGAACACAGAGCAGATCGGCGAAGTCCTGTATCGCTCCTACATGCTGCCCTTTGAGATCGCTTCCATCCTGCTGATCGTGGCCATGGTGGGAGCGGTGGTGCTGGCTAAAAAGAGAATATGATCCCGCTGAGCTACTACCTGTATCTGTCCACGGCCCTGTTCACCATCGGCGTGGTGGGAGTGCTGACCCGCCGCAACATGGTCATCATTCTGATGTCCATTGAGCTGATCCTGAACGCCGTGA
>CAYPHP010000606.1:2951-3406 GCA_964410045.1 uncultured Acidobacteriota bacterium
TGTGGTAACGTTGGCGGCCGCCGAAGTGGCCGTGGGCTTGGGACTCCTGATCGCGTTGTTCCGCAACAAGGAAACGGTAAATGCCGACGATGTGGACATTTTGAAGTGGTAAGCGTGAACTGATGGACTTTTTAGCTAATCTCTTTCTGATTCCGCTCTATCCGGCGCTCGGCGCGCTGCTGATGCTATTGCTCGGGCGGCCGCTCGAGAAGAATCACCGGCTCGGCATCATCTCCTGGATTTGCCCGGGATTGGTGGGCGTGTCCTTCCTGCATTCCATCGGCGCGGTCTACCAGTTGGCGACCACGGTTCCCAACCACGTTTTCGAGCAGAAACTGTACACCTGGGTGGCCGGACTGCCGTTCCACATGGCCGACGGCACCCTGGGCCGCTTCCAGGCCGATTGGGGATTCCTGCTCGACCCGCTGAGCGCGGTCATGGTACTGGTGGTGACC
>CAYPHP010000607.1:0-3396 GCA_964410045.1 uncultured Acidobacteriota bacterium
GGCGCCTGTAGGCCGGGTCCACCACCAGCATGCCAATGAAAGCTAAGTAGGGAGTGTAGCGGATGGTGCTGGCCGTGCCGACCATGCGGCCGTCAAAGCAGGCGGCGAAGCTGCCTTGCGGATCCAGCGCCAGGAGGCGCTGCCAATCTTGTTCGGTTTGGTTCCCCCCGGCGGCCTCTTTCAAGCGCATCGCCGGAAACAGGTCGAGTCCGGCCATTCGCCGGATCTCGGTCAGTCGAGCCTCAAATCCCCTCAAGCCCATACCCCACTTACTATGATAACCCGGGAATGCCGGTTATGGGAGGGTATCAGACCCTGCCGACCCCCCTATTTCTTAGGCCGCAGGCGGATAGAGGCCGAGTTAATGCAGTAGCGCAGACCGGTGGGTGGGGGACCGTCGTTGAAGACGTGGCCCAGATGGGCCCCGCAGCGGTCACAGACGACTTCCGTGCGCCTCATCCCGAACGTCGTGTCGTCGTGTTCGGCTACGCCCTTGCCGTCCAAGGGGGCGTTGAAGCTGGGCCAGCCGCAATGGGAGGCGAACTTGGCCTCCGAACTGAACAGCGGCGCGGCGCAGCAGACGCACTCGTACATGCCCTCGGTGGTGGTGTTCCAGTACTCCCCGGTGAAGGCCCTCTCGGTGCCCTTCTGGCGGGTTACGTGGTACTGCTCAGAGGTTAGCTGGGCCTTCCACTCGGCGTCGGTTTTGGTGACTTTGTCGCTCATGGTCCCTCTCTTGATTCAGGCGTGGACAGGCTGGACAGCCTATCCTACAGGAGCATTCAACACGTTGCGATCCATGTAGGACAGGCTGTCCAGCCTGTCCCCGGCGTTTTCACCAGCCTCACTAGTCGCACTTCTCCTCCAGCGAGGTAATCCATTCCCGAATCAAGGCCACCCCTTCGCGATGGACCAGAACGCGGCCCAGTTCCGGCATGATTACCTTGGGCTCGGAGGAGAGCATCCGGCGTACCAGGATCGACTGGTCCGGAGCGCCTGGATCGATCCCGAAACGCAAGTCTCCGGCTCCACGGCCCGCCGCGACGGGCACCTTGCAGACTCCCAGACGCAGAGGGTCGCCGGTCTCGGCCCGCAGGTCGAGGCCGGAAGTATTGCCCGGTCCAGCCGGATTGTGGCAATGGGCGCAGTTGATGTCCAGGTAAGCGCGGGCCCGATCCGCGACGGTCCCGGTTGCCGGATCATTCCAATTCGCCGTCCGCGGCACACGTTCCGGCGGTACGCCCTTCAGATACCCGATCCGCGTCCAGTAGGCTAGTTGGTTCACCCGCCCTTCGGGGTAGTCGAAGTCACGGTTCAGGTGGCGCGCCCTGGGTCCCAGCGGTTCGGTGCGCTTCGACTGATCGTGGCAGCCCTTGCACTGATTCACGTTGGGGATCATGTAGTCAAAAGCGGTGGCATCCTGAAGACGCACACGGGCGGTGTCGCCTTCCACTCGGAGGAAGGCTTCGCTCTGCTGCTCATTCCACACGTAGGGCAGGCCGATCCAGCCCGTGGGGGTCCGCACCAAGAGGCGCGTTTCAATCAACCGCTGGCCGAAGTGGAAGGTCTTCGAGAACGTGGTGCCGACTGGAAAATCAAACGCTCCGGTCGGATGGTAGACCGCGGCCTGGCCCGCGGGCATCCACACCGTGCGTCGCTTGTCGGCGTAATCGGAAAACAGCGGTGTATTCAGGTCGTAGGGGACCACCCCCTGATTGGGATTCAGCTCGGCAGCCTTGCCTGTGAACAGCCGCCAGGCAGAGAGTTTCTCCGGGTAAGGCTCTTCGAGGTAGACGCGGACGTTGCGGCTACATCCGCAGGTGAGCAGCAACAGCAATGCAGAATTCAGAATGCAGAATGCAGAATGACGGAAGCTACGCCGCCCGTTCTTCATTCTGCATTCTGAATTCTGCATTCTGCATTTCCTAGGCGCCAGGCAATTTGACTGCAGGCAGCTGAGGCAACTGGCACGAAACAGCCTTGGCGTCTGACGAGGCCCCCTTGAAGCCACGCCCGGCGTCCAAATTCATAAACGTCGCCGCGCCGTTGCCGCCAACGCACACCCGCAGGTCCGCGGGCAGCCCGCCGCCGGCGATCTTCTCCGCGTTGATGATCCCGTCGTAGATAATATCGGCCATCTGCTTCTTGGTCGCAGCCATGAACGTCTTGGCCAATTGCCCGTCCGGTTTCACGCCGCCGCCGCTGATGGTGTTGCCGTGGATGTAAATCCCTTCGGTATAGGGATAGTAGTTCTTGTCCTTGATGGGATTGCCCGTCACCAAATAGCTGATCACCGAGACGTTGCTGGTAGCGTTGTTCTGGATCACGTTGTTGGAGATTTCCACCTGGCTGGCGGCCATGATCATGACCCCGGTGCCTGCGGGCACCTTGGCCACCAGGTTGCCCTTGGGCGCGAAGTTGGCCAGGTTGTTCTCGATCACCTGATTCGAGAAGACCCGCACATGGCGGCCGTCCTTTACGGGCAGATCGGGCAGATTGAAGACCAGGATGCCGCCCGTGTTCTTGGTGGCGCGATTGTCGTGAACGTCGGCGAAGGTGGAGTTCTCGATCTCGATGCCCGCGACGTTCGACTGCACGCGGTTGCGGCGGACAATGATCTGGCTGGACTGCCCCACGTAGATCCCCGCGTCCGCCGCGCCGATGACCACGGAGTCTTCAATCAGCACGTTCTTGCATTGCACGGGATAGAGTCCGTAAGCGCCGTTGGTTTCGAGCGGTCCGCCGGTCCACTCGGTGCGCACGCGGCGGATGGTGACGTTCTCCGCCCCATTGATCTTCAACGCATCGCCCTTGGTGTCTTCAAAGGCGATGTCTTCAATGGTGAAGTCGCCGGCAGTCACGGTCATCCCCGCGGATCCGGTCTTTTGGTTCTTGAAGGAGAGCACGGTCTGCGACATACCTTTGCCGCGGATAGTGACCTTGGGAACGCTGAGTGACAGTGTGCCTGAGATGCTGTGGTGGCCGGCGGGGACCTCGATCACCGCGCCCGGCTTGGCCTGGATCAACGCCTTCTGGAAGTTCTTCTCGAAGTCCGGCCCACCGGCCAACTGCGGCGATCCACAGCCGGAAAGACAGACCAAGGCCATAGCGACGACACCGAGCTTTAGACTTTTTCCCATCGAGTCTCCTTGCGCAAGGATGGCTTGAGGATCTTGCCGCTGGGGTTGCGCGGCAACGGCGTATTGCGGATCGCCATGAACTCAGGCACTTTGAAATCCGCGATCCGCTCGCGTGTGAAGGCAACGATCTGCCGCGAGTCGGGCTGGCGGCCGGGCATGGGCACAATCACCGCGCCGACTTTTTCGCCCATCATTTCGTCGCGCACGCCCATCACCGCGACTTCGAAAACGTCCGGGTGCGCGCAGAGAGCGTTCT
>CAYPHP010000608.1:0-3389 GCA_964410045.1 uncultured Acidobacteriota bacterium
CTACGCCACGCAGGAAGGGGAGATCAGCTTCTGCGCCTACAACACCGGCATCGGCTGGCGCAACATCATCGAGAACATGCACAAGAACGCCACCGTCGGCGAATGGTACAAGAAGCACGGCAAGCACATGGTCTACGCCAAGGACAAGAAGGTGGAGATCGAGGCTTACGAGACCGTGTTGAAGCTGGATCCCGCCGACGTGGCCCGCAAGAAGGAACACACCGACGACCACCTGCCGCTCTACGCCTCGGACGAAGAAGCGATGCGCCGCAAGGCCGCCCGCGAGGCCGCCAAGGTCCGCGAGATCTACGAGGAGATGGTCCTGGGCAAGAAGCCCGAAGCCCTGGTCACGATCGGGGCACTGGCTCCGTCAAAGCCGGTCACGATCCAGCCAATGAAGAAAGCGGAAGAGCAGGAACTGGCGGGCATCGCCGGGGATTAGAACTTTTCAACCACAAAGACACAAAGGGCACAGAGGATCATCCTTTGTGCCCTTTGTGTCTTTGTGGTTCAGTCCGGACTGATCCCGTTCCGTGCTCGACGTCTATACATCTCCGAGCCAAACCACTTGATAACCCTTAGCGGTGGCGGCGCGCGAGAGTCGTTGATCCGCAGTGACGAGGGGAATGCCGAGCTCGCGGGCCGCCGCGACGTAAAAGGCGTCGTAGGCTGAAAGCTGCAATTGGAACGAGATGTCCAGGGCGGACTCAGCCAGGGGCGGCAGCGGGACCGGCAAGAACTCCATGGCCAGCAGGTCACGCAGGCACTCCCGAGCCACGGCTTCGTTGAGCCGTGCGCGGAGCGTCGCCTTGCGGATAGCGCTGGCGCACTCGGCGAAGAAGAGCTCAGGAACCCAAAACAACCCGCCACGGTCCGGCGTCAGAAGCGCCTCCGCCTTTGGGGCCAGGTCTTCCGGCAGGAATAACTGAAGAGCGACGCTGGCATCCACGACGCAAGCGCCTGTGGCACTCAACGCTCGCGATCCTCACGTAGGATGGCCACCACGCCGGGCCAGTCGCGGGGAAGAACAATCCTCTGGCGGCGCTTGCGAATCCGCTCGAACAGGGCCGTGCGGCGTGCGGGACTCAGCGGTATGGATCGTTCGAGCAGAGCGATGACCTGGGCGCTCAGCGACCGGCGCTCGTGGCCGGCCAGCCGTTGCAGCCGCTTGTAGAGCGGACCCGGTACACCGCGCACGTGCAAAGTGGGCATGCCACGATGCTAGCACAATGCAACCGCGTCGTGGATCGCGCTGACTTCATAGTGGACCACCTCCGGCGACATGGACAGCAGATAGTCCGGGTCCTCCGGGTAGTACACGGCACGCTGGATGTCCGCGCCGGCGAAGGCGCCGATCACTTCCAGCGAATCCCAGAGGGAAATGAAGACGAATTCGGCGCGGCCGGAGTCCATGCGCTTGAACACCAGCACACCACGGTTGCCGGGCGTGGCCCGGCAATCTTTGACCCCCGTCCGCTTCAGGTATTCGGCATAGGCGTAGGACTGCGACTCCTTCGTGCTTCCCTGCCAAACGCGTGCGATCATGATTTCTCCTTTCGAATGCTCAGAGTCACCAGCACCACAGCAGTGACGATCAGGGCGCTAGCGTAAAGCGTCTGCTGAGTGATCGGCTCTCCAGCCAACGCCCATCCGATGAAGACTGCGATGACTGGATTGACGAACGCATAGCTGGCCACCAAGACGGGGGAGCAGCGGCGCAGCAGCCACATGTAGGCGGTGAATCCGGCCAGCGATCCAAAGACGATCAGGTAGGCCAAGGCAGCGAGGAAGCGCGGCGTCACGAAGCCCAATCCCAGGGCCGGTTCGCCGGCTGCGTAGCTGAGCAGGAGAAGTTGCGCACCGCCCCAGATCATGGACATCCCGGCGGCCAGCGCCGAGTCGCGCGGTTGCGCGGCCCGGTGCGAATAGCTGGTGCCCGCAGCCCACGACGCTCCCGCGCCCAGCAGCGCCGCGACCGCGACTCCGCTGATCTTTCCGCTGCCCAATGCCTCCGGCCCGGCGAGCACTCCGATTCCCGCCAGCCCCACCGCGAGGCCGAGGCCGGTCCGCAGGTCCCAGGGCCGTCCTTCGAACAGCACCACCCAAAGCGGGATTGCCGCCAGCAGCAGCGCGGCCATCCCCGACGGAACGTGCTGTTCGGCCCAGAACAGCAGGCCGTACCCGCCCAGAAACATCAGGCTGCCGCTGATCCATGTGGCCCGCCATTGACCAGCCTCTACGATCGCGCCCAGTCCGCGGCGCCATCCATAAAGGATCGTGCCGGCGATGATCACGCGCAGCCCGGCGGCCAGGAACGGCGCGCCAGATTCCACGGTGTAGCGGATGGCCAGATAGGTGGAACTCCAGATTCCATAGATGGCCAGAAAACCCAGAACCACCAGCCAGCGCTCGGAGGTCTGCGCGCGGGCCGGTTGAGCAAGAGTTGAAACGGGGAGAACAGTATCGTTTGTCATAACCATCATTATGTGTTATGATGGTTAGCATAACGGGATGCGATCTAACCTGTCAAGAAGAAAATATGGGTTAGAATGAGGACGACATGGCGTCGAAACACGTCTTTGACATCAGCGGCGGCGAACTGTGCCTGGATTTCGCCAACACGGTGGACCAGCGGGCCAGCGGTCAGCCGGACGATCACCTGAAAAGCTACGGCGATCTGCTCTCGTGGGGCCGGCAGACCGGAGATCTGGACGCCGCTCTTGTGCGGCGGCTCGATCGCGCCGCGCGCCAGACTCCCGGGACCGCGGTACAGGTGTTGCGGCGGGCCACCATTCTGCGCGAGGCGCTCTATCGAGTCTTCAAGGCGGTCACCGAGGAACACGGAGTAGCCGCGTCCGACCTGGCCATCGTCAACGCCGAAGCCGCGCGGGCGGCCGCCAATCTACGGCTGACGCCACGAGGCCGGGAGTTCACCTGGAGTTGGCCGGATGATCCCAGTCTGGAACGCGTCCTCTGGCCGGTGGCACGGTCCGCGGCTGAGTTGCTGGTTTCGTCCCGGCTGGCATCGGTGCGGCTGTGCGCCGCCGAAGATTGCGAGTGGCTGTTCCTGGACCTCAGCAAGAACAGTACCCGCCGCTGGTGCAATATGAAGGTCTGCGGCAATCGGGCCAAGGCCCGGCGGCATTATCAGCGAGTGCGCCAGGAATCCGCCGGCTAGCCGGAACCGCGCGGCGCATGCCGGTGTCTACTCCGGTATGAATCCTACATACATGCCGACATACCTTGCCGCGTTCGCGTGGGATCCCATCACCATGGTCTCGCAGATGGGCTATGCGGCGCGGTTGATTCTGCTGAGCCTTTTCTCGATGGCTTGCTGGGTCTGCTGGTGCGCCGTCGCGAAACGCGATGCTCAGCGTCTCCGGACCCGC
>CAYPHP010000609.1:0-3383 GCA_964410045.1 uncultured Acidobacteriota bacterium
AGCTGGTCCAGCGGGCCACGTAGACCGCGCCCGACGATTCCGCCAGGTACGGCAGGTTGAAGGGCTGCTCGTATCCGCCGTAGGGCGTGGTGGTGGAGATGGCGCTTACCGGCGTGGTGGGAGCAAGCTGTCCGCCGGTCATGCCGTAAGTGAAATTGTTGATGCAGACAACCTTGAGGTCGACGTTGCGGCGCGCGGCGTGGATGAAGTGATTGCCACCGATGGCGATCAAGTCGCCGTCGCCGCTATAGACCACCACGTTCAAGTCGGGGTTGGCCAGCTTCAGTCCGGTAGCGAAAGGGATGGCGCGGCCATGCGTGGTATGGAAGCTGTCCAGGTTCATGTATCCGGCCACGCGCCCGGTACATCCGATGCCGCTGACCACGGCCACGTTGGTGAGGTCCAGCTTCGATTGCAGCAGTGCCCGGGCGAAGCAATTGACGGTGGTTCCGATCCCGCAACCGGGGCACCAGATGTGAGGCATGCGGTCTGTGCGCAGGAATCCCTCGACCGGATTGGGAGGAATCACTTTCAGTTCCGCGCTCATGCTCCTGCCTCCTTCTTGGGAGTGCGGTGGCTCGCCACCGCATGCGGCGGCAAGCCGCCGCACTCCAAGATCACTTTCAAAATATCTTCGGGCTTGTGAACGGTGCCGCCGGCGTGCGGCATCAGCACGGTGGGCTTGGCGCGGCCGACGAGACGCTCGACTTCCAGCACCATCTGTCCGTAATTCATTTCCGGAACGATGAATGCTTTCACCGAGTCGCGCGCGGCCAGTTCGCGAATGCGCTGCTCGGGGAAGGGCCAGACCACCACGGGACGCAGCAGCCCGGCGCGGACGCCTTGAGCGCGGGCCAACTCCACGGCGCGAAGAGCGACTCTGGCTGTGATTCCGTAGGCGACCACCACGATTTCGGCGTCGTCGATGTACGTTTCCTGCCAGCGCGCGATCTTCTCGGCGTTGTCGCGGATCTTGGCCAGCAGGCGTGGAATGGAGTTCTTCTGTCCCTCGACCGTCGCGGCGGGATAGCCTTGCTCGTTGTGGGTGAGCCCGGTGACGTGCAGGTGATAGCCGTCTCCTGCCTTGGCCATCTCCGGCACGCCATCGGGACCCGGCCGGAACGGTTTGTACTCGCCCGGCGGCAGAGTGGTGAAGCGGCGCGGCACGATTCGGATCTGATCGGCGGGCGGGATCACCACTTTCTCGGTCATGTGTCCGACGCATTCATCCATCATCAGCAGCACCGGGACGCGGTATTGCTCGGAGAGGTTGAAGGCGTCGATGGTCAGGTCAAAACACTCTTGGGGCGATTCCGGAGAGAGCGCGATGATGGCGTAGTCGCCGTGCGAGCCCCAGCGCGCCTGCATCATGTCGCCTTGGCCGGGGAGCGTGGGCAGGCCGGTGGATGGTCCGCCGCGTTGCACGTTGACGATGACCAGCGGCGCTTCGGTCATTGCGGCGTAGCCGATGTGCTCCATCATCAGCGAAAAGCCGGGTCCGGAAGTGACGGTGAAGGCTTTCTTGCCGGCCCACACCGCGCCTTGGATGGCGATAGAGCTGGCCAGCTCGTCTTCCATCTGCAGGAAGAGTCCGCCGCAGAGAGGCACGCGCTGGGCGAAGCGCTCGACGATTTCCGTGGACGGCGTGATGGGATATCCGGCGGAAAAGCGCGATCCGGCAGCCAGCGCGCCTTCGCAGCAGGCTTGGTCGCCGTCGAGGAAATGCGTGCCCGCGAGGACGCCGGCGGGGTCGGCGGTGGAGGTGGCGGTCATACGCGCTGCTCCTTGTGCATGACGCCGTAGATGGCGAAGTCAGGGCAGTAGAGTCCGCAGAGGTCGCATCCGGTGCAGCCGTCGGCGGCGATCAGCTCAGGGGGGTGGTAGCCGTGATTGTTGAATCCCTTGGAGAAGGCCAGAACCTTGGGCGGGCAAAACTCGATGCAGAATCCGCATCCCTTGCAACGGTCGGCCAGGATGTGGACCGTGCCCCGCACGCGCTTGGTGGTCGCGTCCATATGGGGTGGGTGGTGCAATCGGCATGCCAGGGTCTACCCATGAGGAATGAACAAGTTAGGCGCGGGACGGTGGGTGTCCAGCGCCAGGGTGCTGAAAATCACCCACTTTGCGGCGTCGGCTTTCGCGACATTGACGCTGGTCAGGACGGCGGTCTACAATGGATGATGACGGTCTTGGGAGATGGTGTAACGGTAACACAGCAGACTCTGGATCTGCCTATCTAGGTTCGAATCCTAGTCTCCCAGCCATTCTCCCTCCTCGACCATCTCAGTTCCGGCGTACAGTAGATCTGCAAGGACCGCACCATGCAGCAGTGGATCGTCACCACGCTGTCCGAAATCCCGATTCTTACGTTGTTCGTCGTGATCGGACTCGGCTACGTCGCCGGCGAGATCAGTTTCCTCGGCTTCCGATTTGGCGTGGCCGCGGTGCTGTTCGTCGGCCTGGCGATTGGATCGCTCGGCCCTGCGATCGCGCTTCCCGACATCGTCGCCAGCCTGGGCCTGATCATCTTCGTTTACACCATCGGCATCCAGTCCGGACCCGCGTTTTTCGCCAGCTTCCGCAAGGACGGCTACCGTCACGCGACGCTCGCTGCGGGCGCCGTGCTGATGGGCGCGCTTCTCACCCTGGCGCTGGCCCGTCTGATGCATCTACCTGCCGAGCGCGCCGCCGGACTCTTCACCGGCGCGCTGACCAACACGCCGGCGCTCGCCGCCGTACGCGAGAAGCTCCACGGATCCGGTGACGCGCGGCAAGCCGTCGTCGCATACAGCATCGCGTATCCCATCGGCGTCATCGGCGTCTTGCTCTGTTTCCATCTCGCGCGCCGCTTGGCCCGTCCGCAGATGGCTTCGCCCGTGGAGCCGCAGGAAATCCAGGTCGCCAACTTCCTGGTCACCAACCCGGGAGTGATCGGCACGGCGGCCGGCGAGATTCTCCGCCTCCACAAAGACGCCGGATTCGTCATCAGCCGCATTCGCCACCTAGGGAAGACGTCCATCGTCACTCGGGAAACCACGCTGGCCCGCGACGACATTGTGGCCGTGGTGGGCAACCCGGAGTCGCTCAGCCGCGCGCAACACATTTTTGGCGAAAAGATCGCCGAGCACATTGAGACCGACCGCTCCGAGCTCGACTACCGCCGCATCTTCGTCTCGAACGCCGATGTCGAGGGGAAGCGCATCGCCGATCTCGATTTCCCGCCGGGACTGGCCGTGGCCATCACCCGTCTGCGCCGCGGCGACGTGGACATTGTGCCTACGCCCGAGACGCGCCTGGAATCCGGCGACCGCGTCCGCGTGCTCGGCCGCCGCGAGGATTTTCCGGCCATCTCCCGCTACTTCGGCGATTCCATCAAAGGCACC
>CAYPHP010000610.1:0-3377 GCA_964410045.1 uncultured Acidobacteriota bacterium
ATTGACCCAGGAGTCGGAGCAGCGCTCATCTGGCAACTACGGAATTCTCGATCAAATTGCCGCGCTGCAATGGGTGCAGAAGAACATCGCGGCATTCGGTGGCGACGCCCGCCGCGTGACGATCTTCGGAGAGTCCGCCGGATCCTTCGCGGTCAACGTGCTGATGGCCACTCCGCTGGCCAAAGGCCTGTTCCATCGCGCCATTGGCCAGAGCGGCGCCATGTTTTCCCCGATGGCCGCACTGGCCGAAGCAGAAAAGAGCGGAGTGAAGTTTGGCTCGCTCAAGGACCTGCGCGCGAAGTCCGCCGACGATCTGCTGAAGGCCGCGGGCCAATGGGCCTCCAATCGCCCCAAGGTCGACGGTTGGATGCTGCCCACGGACATCTACACCATCTTCGCCAACGGCAAACAGAACGACGTGCCGCTGCTGGTCGGCTCCAACGCCGACGAAGGCACTACGCTGGCCCCGTGGATGGAGAGCAACACGGCGCAGAGTTTCCAGGAGCAGATCCGGCGCCGCTTCCCGCAGCATGCCGAGCAGTTCTTCAAGCTCTATCCGGCGGCCACCGTCGAGCAGGCCCGGACGGCGCACTACGCCAGCTTCAGCGACCAGTTCTTCTGGCAGATGCACACCTGGGCGCGGCTCGCCAGCCAGACCGGCCGTTCCCCGGCCTGGCAGTATTACTTCACGCGGGTTCCTCCGGGCCCGCTGGGGCAGCGCCTGGGGTCCTATCACGCCGCCGAAATCCAGTACGCCTTCGGCAACCTGAACCCGCAACGTCCTTGGGAAGACGCAGATCGGCGCCTCTCCGAGTCCATGTCCGGATACTGGGTGAATTTCGCCGCCACCGGAAACCCGAACGGCAAAGGGCTTCCGGAGTGGCCGGCGTACAAGGAAAAGAACGGCGTGGTGATCGAGTTCGGCACGCAGATCGCCGCGCGTCCCAACTTCCACCTGGAGCCGGTGACGTTTCTAGACAGCTACTACCAATCCCAGCGCGCCGGCAACTAGCGCGGCGTCATCGAACGGTGTTTCCCTGTCCGCAACCGCTCCCTGACGGTCGCGGCTCGTCAAGCTTGCAACGGAGCGTCGCTTGTGTTATGTTAACCTAGGTTAACATCGTAGATTCATCGTGCTTTACATATGTCCACCCAAGTAGCCACGCCCTTCGAGTCCGTCGGGAAGCCTGCCAAGGAGCAGCGCAGCCTGGCCTGGTACTTCGGTCCGGCGTTCGTGGCCAGCGTGGCCTACATCGATCCCGGCAATTTCGCCACCAACATCGAGGGCGGGTCGCGCTTCGGATACTCGCTGCTCTGGGTGCTGCTGTGGAGCAACCTGATGGCGGTGCTGATCCAGTCCTTGTCCGCCAAACTGGGGATCGCCACCGGGCGGACCTTGCCGCAGAACTGCCGCGAGCATTTTTCCCGCCCGATGAACCTGACCTTGTGGGTGGCCGCGGAAATCTCCGCGCTGGCTACCGACCTGGCCGAGTTTCTCGGCGCGGCCCTGGGCTTCTACCTGCTCTTCGGCATTCCCCTGTTTCCCGCCGGACTGCTTACCGGCGTTTTGGTGTTCGGCATCCTGGGCTTCGAGAAGCTGGGTTTCCGGCGCTTGGAACACGCCATCATGTTCTTCGTAGCGGTGATCGGCTGCTGCTACGCGGTGGAGATCTGGTGGGCGCGGCCTGCGTGGGGCTCGGTCCTGCAAGGCGTCCTGGTGCCGCGGCCGACATCCGATAGCATCTACGTGGCGGTCGGGATGCTGGGAGCCACGGTCATGCCCCACGTGGTGTACCTGCATTCCGCGCTGGTGCTGCACCGCAATGAGGATTCTCCCGCGTCGCGGCTGCGCCACCAGAAGATGCAGATCTTTGACGTGCTGATGGCCATGAACGGGGCCTGGCTGGTGAACTCGGCCATGGTGGTTATGGCCGCGGCGGTGTTTTTTGCCGGCGGCGCCCAGGTGGTTTCCATCGAACAGGCGCATGAGACGCTCAAGCCGTTGCTGGGTCCCGCGTCGGCGACGATTTTCGCCATCGCCTTGCTCTGTTCCGGCATTTCTTCGTCGGTGGTTGGGACCATGGCCGGACAGGTGATCATCGAAGGCTTCCTGAACATCCGCTTCAGCATCTTCCTGCGGCGCTTGATCACCATGGTTCCGGCACTGGTGGTGATTGGCATGGGCGTCGATCCGCTCCGTGTGCTGATCCTCAGCCAGGTGTGTCTGAGCTTTACTTTGCCGTTTGCGCTGATTCCGCTGATCGTGCTTACCCGCCGCCGCGCATTGATGGGTGAGTTGGTGAATGCGCGGTGGATCAACATTTGCGCCTACGGCGCTACCGCCCTGATTCTCTCCATGAATGCGCTGCTGTTGTATCAGACGTTCGGCGGGACGTTCTAGCCACAGAGGCACAGAGGCACGGAGGACCGGAACTCAAGCGTCGGACAACGATTCGTTGCTTGCAGGTGGGTCCGGCGTAGTTGCTTTCTCCAGAATCTCGCCACAGTCGAGACACTCTTCAAACTCCAGGACTTCGTCCTTGGCGATCAGACGTTTGTGCGCATGTGAACAGGCCTCTGCCAACTGCTAACCCCCAAGAGCCTTGTCGAGAACTTGAGCTTTCGTGGGATGTAGGTCCAGCAACTCGAGATCGTCGCCGCGTTCCAAAGCCTCCTGAAGCAGGGAAGCGGCCACCTCGGACGCGCGCGCATCCGTCAGCGGTTGTCCGGTGCGATGCTGGTACTCAACCCAGGCGGTGTGTGGCAGAGCCACCACAACACCGGTTCCATCGACGCGGAACTTCACGTCCACAGTGTCGCTATGACGAAGCGAAATGGCGGTCTGCAGATACACGAATTGGCAGTGGTAATCCTGCTGTGTCAGGCTCGAGCGGGCCTGAAAATCTCGGTAGTCCATGCTGTGGTATAGTACCGCAGGTTACCCTCAGGGCAAGAGGGCGAGGGAGTACTTTCTTTGGCCGAGCCGACCATCACGGCGCCCCGCAACGAGACCGACCGCTTCATCGAGACGATCAGTCACGTCATCGAGGGGTTGGCGGATGTCGCCGACTTCACGGAGATCAGCGGCCGGCTGGCGCGCGCGTTGGTGGATCATTACGGCGCTACGCGGGCCGAAATTTGGCTGCATCACGGCCGTCCGGATGAAGAAGAAGCCCTGGTGCGGTTCGCCGCCAAGTCCGCCGTGGGTGATCCTCCGGCCGCAGATCCGGCGGTGGCTGCCCGGCTGAAAGGTCTTCAGCAATCCTGGACCGGGCTGGCCAGCGATTTCCTGGGTGGTCCCAACGACGGTTTCATTTTGGCCTACCCACTTCAGTCCCGCGATCACACCGTAGGTTCATTTCTGGTTTATGGCCGGG